>JBGUWL010000150.1:0-5203 GCA_045221075.1 Acutalibacteraceae bacterium | reverse complement strand
TAGAGCGTCAGCGCGTCGGAGTTTGCGCGAGACGTCATCTGTGCGTATGCACAGATGGGCGCAGCCTTGGGCGGCGCTTTTTCCGGTTAAAAGTGTCAGCTTTTAATCGGAAAACAGTATGAATAAGTATCGAATAAAACAATAAAGCAATCCCCGCGCCCGGGTTCTGATTAACCTGAGTGCGGGGATATATCTTTTTTTCTAATACATCTTTGATTTTGCCGTGGCCTCTTTAATTGATTTGTATTGTGTTCTTGTGAAAACATAGTCTTTGTTTTTTTCGCGGTCATGAATGGTGAATGTTCCGTCAGAATAATCACACTCACCTCTGATAAAAACAATATGATCGGCGTCGCCCGATTCAATGGTTATTACGTTTGAGCCGAAATCTGTATAATGTACTACAGGAACATAATATTGCTTGTCGTCAGTAATATATCTGATGGCATCGCAATATGGCCATCCGCCTTCCGACGTTCCGAAATCGATCATTATGGATTTTTCCTCGCAGTACCACACACCGTCCTCGGGTTTTGAGGGATCAACAGACTTAAAGATATTGCTGAATACACATGACATAATAGCACTCGAGAAGAATGAAAGGAATCCGGCAATACAGCTAAGAACGATCACCAATATCTTTTTCTTCCTGGTCATACTTAGTCCCTCATTTTGTGAAGCTCAGAAAACCGCATATTATCCTTGAATCTATTCTACTATTATTCTGATAACAATACAAGTGAAAATCACAATTATTCTCATATTGTTCATAATTTCAGAGACCAAAAAACCCCCAGGCTGTTCCTGAGGGTTTTGTATCCAAAACGGGATAATAATATTTTCGCAGATTTTTGCAGAGAGGTACTACATTGAACAAGGTCATTTACGGAATATCGCAAACCGGAAAAGACTGTCAGCCGGTGACACTCAGCCATTTGTTGAACTCTTCTTCATCAATGACGGTGATACCAAGAGCCTGAGCCTTTGTCAGCTTGCTTCCGGCTTCTTCACCTGCAAGAACAAAGTCTGTCTTTTTTGAAACGCTTGTGGACACCTTGCCTCCGTGAGCCTCGATAAGCGAAGCCGCTTCCGTGCGCTTGTATGTGGGCAGGGTGCCGGTGATCACAAAGGTCTTGCCAAGGAAGGGACTGTTTTCGGAAACCTCCGGCTTTTCTGTCAGGCAGTTTGTGTTTATTCCCAGCTCGTGTATCTCGCTGACTATTTTTTTCGTTTCTTCAAGGGCGAAATAATCCGCTGTGGTGTTTGCCATGATCCCGCCAAAGCCCTCGATCTGTGATATCTCCTCGGCGGAAGCCGCAGCGATAGCGTCGAGAGTCCTGAAATGATCCGAAAGCAGGCGGGCTGCCCTCAGTCCCACATGACGTATTCCCAGGGCGAATACTATTCTGTACAGGTCATTGCTTTTTGACTTTTCAATAGCATTTATCAGATTGTCGGCGGACTTGTCCTTTTTGTTTTCAAGGGTGAGAATGTCTTCTCTTTTCAGACGGTAGAGGTCAAGAGGGGAGGAGATAAGACCGTTATCCACCATAGCCTGCAGAATACGCTCTCCAAGTCCGTCTATGTCCATTGCGTCACGGGAAACAAAATGTATCATGTGGCGCATTAGCTGTGCGGGACAGTCGGTGTTTGTACAGCGCAGTGCTGCCTCTCCGTTCTCACAGGTGACAGGCGACCCGCAGGAGGGACAGATACGGGGCATTGAAAAGGGTGTTGAATCCTCTTTGTGCCGGACAACGGATACCACTTCCGGAATTATCTCTCCGGCCTTGCGGAGTATCACTGTGTCTCCGATGCGAATGTCCTTCTCTCTGATAAAGTCCTCGTTGTGCAGTGTTGCGCGGCTGACTGTGGTCCCGGCAAGCAGAACAGGCGCGAATATAGCTGTGGGGGTCAGAACACCGGTCCTGCCTACGTTTATCTCCACGTCAAGAAGCTCCGTTTCCTTTTCCTCCGGAGGGTATTTGTAGGCTTCCGCCCACCGGGGAAATTTTGACGTGCTGCCCAGCGCTTCCCGCTGAGAAAAGCTGTCCACTTTTATAACGGCCCCGTCTATCTGGAAGGAAAGTTCTCCCCGTCTGTTTCCGATGTCGTCGATGGCACTCAGCACTTCATCGGCGTTTTTACAGGTGTGATAAAAGGGGAGTACTGTAAATCCCAGCTCCCTCAGATACTCAATGGACTCTGCGTGTCCCTTCAGGGTATCTCCCTGGACCTGCTGTACGTTAAAGACAAATATATCCAGCTTTCTTGACTTTGTTATCTCCGCATCCTTCTGACGCAGTGAGCCTGCAGCGGCGTTGCGGGGATTCTTGAAGGGCTTTTCGTCTCTCTCCTCCTGACCCCTGACAAGCTCCTCAAAGCTCTCAATGGACATATATACCTCGCCCCGCACTTCAAGGTAGGGAACCGGCCGATTTAGCTTCATGGGCAGGGAACGGATGGTTTTCAGATTATCGGTGATATCCTCGCCCACACGTCCGTCGCCCCGGGTGGAGCCTCTAACAAAGATGCCGTTCCGATATTCTGCAGAAACGGAAAGACCGTCGATCTTCGGCTCTACGACATAAACCGGGTCGGAGGCCGTCTCTCTCACACGCTGGTCAAAGTCCATGATCTCCTGCTGAGAAAAGGAATCGTGCAGGCTTTCCATGGGAACTGTGTGTTCCACCGGAGAAAACTTAGCCGCCGCTTCACCGCCCACACGCTGGGTGGGGGAGTCGGGAGTTTTCAGCGAGGGGTATTCCTCTTCTATTTTTTCCAGCTCCCTGAGGAGCATATCGTATTCATAGTCGCTGATCTCGGGAGAATCCTCGTTATAGTATCGGTTGTTGTGGTAGATTATCTGTGAGCGCAGTTCTTCGGCTCTTGCCTTTATTTCGTTGATGTCCATATCTGTCCTCCGGTCATATAATCATTGCAGATATTACTATTATTTCAAGGTTTTTCAGTGAAATCCCTTATCCTGTCTATCCTCCCACTGTCTGGGCAAAGCCGACTATAAGGGGCATTGTAAGCACGGATAAAAGGGTAGAAAGGGTAACAAGGTTCACAGACAGCTTTGCGTCATTGTCAAATTTTGCCGCAAACATTGTCGTTGCCGCAGCCGCAGGCGCAGACGCCGCTATCACACAGGTTATAAGCACCGTACCCCTGATACCGCAGACCATCATACCACCGAAGGCTAATAGCGGTATTGCGATAAGTCTGAACAGAACACAGATAAATCCCTTACCGTCCTTGAAGGCCTGTTTTATGTCGGATTTTGAAAGATAGTAGCCTATTATCAGCATGGGCAGGGGAGTGTTCAGGTTTGCAAGAAAACCGACGGGCTTCTGTATCACCTCGTGTACCGGCATGGATGTAATGAATATCAGTACACCTATGACCATACCGATGATACATGGGTTCAGGACGATCTTCTTTACCGAAAGGGACTTACCCTCGCCGCTGGACAGCCAGACTCCGAAGGTCCACATCACCACATTGAACACCACAATATACACGGCGCCGAAGAATACTCCGTCAGAGCCAAGTATGGCCTGCTGCATGGGAAGGGACATATAGCCGCAGTTTGAAAATATCAGTGCAAATCTGTATACCCTGTTTCTTTCCGGCACCTTGTCGTGAAATACAAGCATCGCAACGATAATTGCAATAATATGTATGGCAAGAGCGGCGGCACAGGTGGTCAGAAGACCTCCCAGCATTGCCGGGTCAAAGGGACGTATGAAGTTTTCGATAATGACACAGGGACATACGATATAGAGAACTATATCGGTTATGGATTTTACGGTCTTTTCGTTGAGCATCTTTGTTTTGCCGCACAAAAATCCCACGGCAATAAGTATGAACAGCTCCAGCACCTGAGTGCCTACGGTAACAAAGTTTTCAAACATCCTTATTCCTTCTTTTTCTTTTGGAGTCCCCTTTTACAGACGGCGCTTGAAGTCCTTATATCCGAATTCCTTCAGCAGTTTTGCAGAACCGTTTACCTTCAGGATATATATTGACGGCAGGGGCATACCGTTGAAGGTATTGTTCTTTACCATAGAGTACATTGCCATATCCGTAAATATGAGCTTATCACCAATACACAGCTCATGGTCAAAGGAATAGTCGCCTATAATGTCCCCTGCAAGGCAGGTAGGGCCTCCCAGCCTGTATGTGTACGGAAGGACACCCGGTTCGTCAGAGTCTATGATAAGCGGTCTGTAGGGCATTTCCAGCACATCGGGCATGTGGCAGGCAGCGGAGGTGTCCGTTATTGCCAGCTTCATTCCGTTTTTTGTGATGTCAAGTACGGACGCAACAAGGAATCCGGCATTTATCGCAACCGCCTCACCGGGTTCAAGATAGACATCAAGTCCGTATTTGTCTTTGATGTGCATGATACAGCGAACAAGCCGTTCAATGTCATATCCGGGTTTTGTGATGTGGTGTCCGCCGCCGAAGTTCAGCCATTTCAGCCTGTAAAAATATTTTCCGAATTTTTCCTCCACCACCTTTAGCGTACGTTCAAGAACGTCAGCGCCCTGTTCGCACATGGTGTGAAAGTGCAGACCGCTTATTCCCTCAAGCTCGTTTTCCTCGAAATTGTCAAGGGTTATGCCAAGCCGCGAGTTTTTAAAGCAGGGGTTATAAATATCCGTTTCTATCTCGGAGTATTCCGGATTGATCCTCAGTCCGAACTGTATTTCCGGGTGACGGAGGGCCTTTCCTCTGAAATGCTTCCATTGTGAGAAGGAATTGAATACTATATGGTCGCAGATAGTGAGCAGGCGGTCAAATTCCTCATCCTTATATGCGGGAGAAAAGACGTGTACCTGTGTACCGGGCATCTCTTCGTGGGCAAGCTGTGCTTCAAAAAGTCCGCTTGCGGTGGTACCGCTGATATATCGTGAAATAAGGGGATATACATGATATGCCGAAAATGCCTTCTGCGCCAGCAGAATATGACATCCTGTCCTTTTTTCAACGTCGCTGAGTATTCTCAGGTTTTCTGTCAGGGCCTTTTCGTCTATCACATAGCAGGGTGTGGGAAGGGAAAGCAGAGCCTTTAATCTCTCGTCAGTCATTTCTTTTCTCCTTATTATTTCATTAACGCAATATGACTCTCATACTGTTTTCCGATTAAAAGCTGACACTTTTAATCGGAAAAGGCGCCGCCCGAGGCTGCGCC
>JBGUWL010000149.1:0-4298 GCA_045221075.1 Acutalibacteraceae bacterium | reverse complement strand
CGGCACTTTCCGGCTGGCGCAGAGCCTGCGCTCCCGTGTTCGCGCTGTCGCTCCACTGCGTTACGCTCTGAACTCGGACAGGATAATATTATTCCCGCGCCGGACGGCACGTCATATACCATCACCGTCCGCCGACGTGCCGCACATAGCGGCACTTTCCGGCTGGCTCATTATGAATTTCAGTTTCTTTCGTCTTTCATAGTTTGGCGTGCCTGTTTATGGTGGAGTCGGATATTGATTATTTGAGCGACCAAAGGGAGCGTTTCCGATTGACTGTAATGGACTGTTGTGGTAAAATAGGCAAAAACAAAGGAAACTACCGGAAAAGGAGGACGGCATGAGAAACGTATATGTAAAGCGGATCATCGTGTGTGTTGTGACGCTGGCTCTGACGGTAGGCTCGGTATTTCTGAGAAGAGCGTTAAAAATGACCATGACGGCTCCTGTCCAGGGTACCACAATGGCCGAGACAAAGGCCGACAGCTTTGATTATACCGAAAAGAACGGCAGCATAGAAATAACCGACTTTGTAGGAAAAGAGACTCTGGTGGTAATACCGAAAAAGATCGATGATAAACCCGTCACCGCCATTGCGCCATGCGCATTCAAGGGCGAGACCGGGATCCAGCGGATGATACTGAACGAAGGTCTGACAGAGATAGGCCGGGAGGCTTTTGGCGGCTGTACAGGAATAAAGCTGCTGACAATACCGAAAACCGTAAGACTTATTGCCGACAACGCATTCAGCGGATGTACCGGACTGACAACCATAAACGTCAACAAGGACAACACGGCATATTCTTCTTCCGGAGGAGTGCTGTACAACAAATATCAGACTGAGCTGGTTGTGTGTCCGGCGGCAAAAGCGGGCGACTACACCCTGTCCGTAAACACTGTGGCCATACGCGGCGGAGCCTTTGAAGGGTGCAAAGGGATAAAAAAACTTACCGTTCACGACAGTGTTGAAAGCATTGCGGATAACAGCTTTTCGGGAGCATCATCGTTGAAGATCGTGTGCCACGAGAACAGCACGGCTCACGTCTTTGCAAAGGAACACGGTATCCCCTTTGAGCTGCTGAACACGCTGCACAACACCTCCACGCTTTCACGGAACACCATCACCGGCGGACAGAGCGCCACGGTAAACTGCTCCGCAGAAAAAGGCACCGAGCCATATAGCTATGCGGTGTACCTGCGGAAATCCGGAACTCAGGACTGGAAATCCGCTCAGAATTACAGTGAAAACGACCGTGTTACCGTCACCCCAAGATTCACAGGCACTTATGAGGTGCGCTGTATCGTAAAGGACGGAAACGGCTCGGTGGAGCGGAAGACCATGCTTCTTAACGTTCAGAGAAGTCTTGAAAACACGTCCACGATCTTCCCCTCAAGTGTCAGGACCGGCGAGCTGGTCACCATAAACTGCTCCGCATCCGGCGGCAGTGAGCCGTATCTCTATACAGTAGCGTACGACATGGGAGAGGGTACAAAAAAGACGGTCCTGCAGGAAAAGAAGGAAAACCGTCAGGCGGCTTTCCGCCCCGACACGGCAGGAAAGTGCCGCATATTTGTCATTGTTTATGACGATGCCTCAAGCGACGAACTGAAGCTTGAACTGAACGTCAGCTCCCGTCCGGAAGGCTGAATATGATCCCGAAAAAAACGGAGGATATCCTTAATCGGTATCCTCCGTTTCCTATTATATCAGTCATCGTCCGTACATCAGTCCTTGTCCGGGCGAAAAAAGCCCTGACGGTCTTTGATGATCCTCAGCGTTTTTTATAGACGATCAGCTCCGGGTTTTCGCCGCCCTCCTCATAGGTGCATACAAGAATAAAATCCATGTTCGCAAGCACGCCGAAGCATCTGTTCCCGCCGAATTCGCTTTCAAGCTGATTTCCCAGATATGTAGTGTTGTCGTCAAGGAACCTGACTGTGCTTCCGTTTGGAAGCCTGTAGGCAAGGTTGACATAACTGCCCACAAGCGCGTTCAGCTTTTCGACCTTGGGCATTCCTTCGATATTCAGCTCGTTTATCTCCTTGATGAGTGTCTTTTTCAATTCATCAAAGGCACCGTTTCCACCAAGCTCTTTATAGCGTTTCCAGTAGTCCAGCTTCGGCAGACTTTCTTTTAGATAAGCCCGCACCTCGTCCTCGGGATGCCCGCTGTCCGCCATGTTTTTTACGCAGACCTCAACGAGGTCGTCCAGATCGCTGTACACATATTCGCCGTCGGCATAGCACCATTTGCAGTAGCTTTCGTTGGGCGTTCCGTCCTTTTCCCTGCTTATGATCGGATACTCAAGGGGCATACCGCAGCACTGACAGATGAGATTCTGAGGAGTCCCGAGAATGGTGTTTATTGAAACGCCGAAAAGCTCAGACAGGAGCTTCAGGGTCTCGGTGTTTGGCACAGTCTCGCCGTTTTCCCACCGTGAAACTGCCTGACGGGTCACAAAGACCTTTTCCGCGAGGGCGTCCTGGGACAAGCCTTTTTTTGTACGAAGCTCATGAAGAATATCTTTTGTTTCCATACTTACCGACCTCCTTTTTTCCAGTATATCATGTGTCATCATAGTATACAAGCAACTAAGGGTTGCTTTTGCTCAAAAAAGACTTCTGACGAGATGCGCTTTACCGCCCTGATAATCAGACCTTTCGTCAAGGGAGAAACGGTTCAGTTGTTCAGCCACTGTCTGATCTTTGCATAGTCCTCTTCGTGGATAATGCCGTGAAGCTCATCATCGTGCTTTATAAAGGTGCAGTCCGTATGATCACTGAGCTTCTGATACATATTTTCCGCCTGAGTGAAGGCCACCTGTTTATCCCCTGTGCTGTGAAGTATCATAACGGGTATGGTTATCTCGTCTGCCCATCGGACAGCCGATCTTTTTTCATATTCGGCAGGATCTTCCTGGGGAGTGCAGCCTATGTGCCTGACAAGTACCCTCTTCATTTTGTCACGCTCCTCGTATGCCGAGAACAGGTCGGCAACACCGGAAACCGAAATGAGTCTTTTGATCCTTTTGTCCTGCCGCGCCGCCATGTATGCCATCATGCCGCCTCTTGAAGTTCCGGCTATGCAGAGATCATCCATATCCACAAAGGAAAATGTCTTTTCACACAGGTCGATAAGTCTGATGACATCATGCAGGTCATCACCGCCGAACTGATCTTCTCCCTCAGATCTCCCCACTCCCCGCAGTTCACAGCCAATAGCGATCCGGTCAAACGCCGTGGAAACCAGCGCGGTTTCCCTTGGGTACAGAAATCCGGTATCGCTGTTTCCGCCCCTGCAGTAGACAACGCACTTGCAGGGCTCCTGCTTTTCCATGGCAGTCCAGGGAACGGAAACATATGCCTCGATCTCATACCCGTCCGACAGAAAACCGAAATGATAGGTCAGACATTTTGCATTCATGGTTTCGCTCATATCTACATCTTCGATACCGAAAACCTCCTTGCTTCTGTATGCGGAAAGATCGAATATGCCCCTGTCTGACACGCCTTGTCCGGAATCGTCCCAGGAGGAAGCGTTCCCGCTCCGGTCTGAGGATATCCGGCTGTCGTTGGTCTGACTGCCGTCTGTCCGGCTGTTGTCATCCCCGCTGCCGCATCCGGCAAATGTAAATGTAAGCATCGCAGTAATTATCAGTGCAGGTATCCGTTTCAATACTATCAGCTCCCGTTTTTTGTACTTATTATATCATCAACAAACCGCCGTCTTCAAGTCTTTCAAAGTGTTTTTACCTGTACAGATGAGCGCAGTGACCGCCGGCGCCGGTTGAACGGGAAAGGGAGATGTGATAGAATAAAAAATAACAAACTGCCAAAGGAGATGTCAGAATGAAAAAGGTACGCATAACCGTAAAAAGGATCGCCCGCTATGACGACCTTATAGAACAATACGAAAACCCCATTGAACACGCCTGTGACATGAAGACCGGACAGGTATTTGTATGTAACGGCTGGGAGCGTCCGGACAGCTTCTGCATCAGTGCATGGGATACCGTATCGCCCTTTGTAATGGCGCTTTCCCACGGAGCGGTAAACTTTTATGACGGCTGGATGAAGGACCCCCGATCCGCTATGATCTCCTGTAACGACGGGTTCCGTCCGGTGAGCTTTCTTCTGGAAACCATGGACGAGGAAGCGGAATAAATCGAAATAAAAAAGCCCGCAGGCAATAATGCCCACGGACCTGTGGTATATAGGGAACCTCTAAAAACCCCATATAAAAAGGAAAAAGCCGCCTAAAGTTGGCGACTTATAATTAGAAATCGAGTAATATTAAAAAA
>JBGUWL010000148.1:0-13658 GCA_045221075.1 Acutalibacteraceae bacterium | reverse complement strand
TGTGTTGTAATGGCATCCGGAGGATATCCTCTTTCGTATCCCAAGGGACTTGAAATAACCGGTCTTGATGAGAACGGTCAGGTCGAAGGGGCAGAGGTGTTCCATGCCGGAACAAAGCTTGAAAACGGTAAATTCCTGACAAACGGAGGCCGTGTTCTTGGTGTTACCGCATCCGGCATTACCCTTGACGAGGCTCTTGAAAAGGCTTACAAGGCTGTGGGAAAGATCAGCTTTGAGGGCGCTCACTACAGGACCGACATAGGAAGAACAAAATAATATCATATCCCGGATCAACCGTCCCGAAGGCAGCGTTGTCTGCCTCCGGGATAGTTTTTGGTATTTTCCGGTCTTCTTTTTCATATATATTGGACTGTAGAGAAGCAAAAACAGGACATGTTGAACATGAGATATGAAAAACTTTGAAATAATACTTGATTTTTCTGACAAAAGAGTTTACAATATGTTTAGCACTCAAAGGAATAGAGTGCTAAAACTTATCATTCATCCTGTATTAATGCAGGTGAGCTTAAAAGGTCAAAGGAGGCAACATTCATGACTATCAAACCCTTGCTGGACAGAGTAGTGGTAAAGACCGAAGAGGCTGAAGAGACCACAAAGAGCGGCATCATCCTGACAGCCGCATCTCAGGAAAAACCCCAGTTTGCAACTATCGTTGCAGTTGGTCCCGGCGGAATGGTTGACGGCAAAGAAGTCACCATGTTCGTAAAGGTCGGCGACAAGGTAATTACCAGCAGATATTCCGGCACAGACGTAAAGCTGGACGGCGAAGAGTATTCCATCGTTCGTCAGTCTGATATTCTGGCCATTGTAGAGTAATTTCATCAAAACGGAGGTATATCATCATGGCAAAACAGATAGCTTACGGTGAAGACGCAAGAAAGGCCCTTATGAGAGGCGTTGACCAGCTTGCAGATACCGTAAAGATAACACTTGGCCCCAAGGGCAGAAACGTAGTTCTTGACAAGAAATTCGGCGCTCCCCTTATCACAAACGACGGTGTTACCATCGCCAAGGAGATCGAGCTGGATGACGCTTTTGAAAACATGGGCGCTCAGCTTGTAAAGGAAGTTTCCATCAAGACCAACGATGTTGCCGGTGACGGCACCACCACAGCGACTCTGCTGGCTCAGGCGCTCATCCGTGAGGGCATGAAGAACGTGACTGCAGGCGCTAACCCCATGGTCCTGAAAAAGGGCATCAGCAAGGCTGTTGAGACTGCTGTCGATACACTCAAGCTCAACTCAAAGCCCGTTGAGGGTTCAAAGGATATTGCAAGAGTTGCAACCATATCCGCAGGTGACGAGTTCATCGGCGATCTTATTGCAGAAGCAATGGAAAAGGTTGGCAAGGACGGCGTTATCACCGTTGAGGAATCCAAGACCGCAGAGACCTACTCTGAGGTAGTTGAGGGCATGATGTTTGACAGAGGCTACATCACCCCCTATATGTGCACTGATACAGACAAAATGGAGGCTGTTATCGACGACGCCTTCATTCTTATTACAGACAAGAAGATCTCCAACATCCAGGAGATCCTGCCCCTCCTCGAAGAGATCCTCAAGGCCGGCAAGAAGCTGGTCATCATCGCTGAGGATATTGAGGGCGAGGCTCTTACCACAATCATCCTCAACAAGCTCAGAGGCACCTTTGTATGCGTCGGCGTAAAGGCTCCCGGCTTTGGCGACAGAAGAAAGGAAATGCTTCGTGACATCGCTGTACTCACAGGCGGCCAGGTCATCTCTTCCGAGATCGGTCTCGAGCTTAAGGATGCCACCATCGATCAGCTGGGCCGTGCGCGTCAGGTCAAGATCGACAAGGAGAACACCATCATCGTTGACGGCGCAGGCGATCCCGATGAGATCAAGGGCAGAGTTTCACAGATCCGCGCCCAGATCGAAACTTCCACCTCAGACTTTGACAGAGAAAAGCTCCATGAGCGTCTTGCAAAGCTGGCCGGAGGTGTTGCTGTTATCAAGGTCGGCGCTGCTACCGAGATCGAGATGAAGGAAAAGAAGCTGCGTATCGAGGATGCTCTTGCTGCAACCAAGGCTGCTGTTGAAGAGGGTATCGTTGCAGGCGGTGGTACCGCTCTGCTGAATACCATCGATTCCGTTACAAAGCTGGTCGATGCACTGGAAGGCGACGAAAAGACCGGTGCCCGCATCGTTCTTAAGGCACTTGAAGAGCCTGTTCGTCAGATCGCTGCAAATGCAGGCCTTGAAGGTTCCGTTATCGTTGACAAGATCGTTACTGCCGATAAGGTAGGCTACGGCTTCAACGCTCTCACAGAAGAGTACACCGATATGATGGAAAGCGGTATCGTTGATCCCACAAAGGTAACACGTTCCGCACTTCAGAACGCCGCTTCTGTTGCTGCAATGGTACTCACCACCGAGTCCCTTGTTGCAGACATCAAAGAGCCTGCTGCGGCTGCTCCTGCTGTTGATCCCGGCATGGGCGGTATGTATTGATAATCAGAATAAACAGTTTTCTCCGTATCCTTTGGGGTACGGAGAATTTTTTTGAAAATTTTTTTTAAAATTTTAGAAATTACTGTTTTTTGACATTCTTTTATGCTATAATGAAAAAGTTATAGCACAAGACAGCTCAACCAAGGATCTTTTGCACTATATTGAGCGTGTCAAGCCCATCAATACATACCGGATAGGATGAAGATAAATTGAACGAACATTCAGAAAAAGGAAACGACATAATTGCCGGCCGCAATCCGGTAACGGAAGCCCTGCGTTCCGGACGCAGCATTGACAGCCTGCTCATAGCAAAGGGTGAACTCAACGGCTCTGTCAAGGTCATTGCGGCGAAAGCGAAGTCAAAGGGTATTCCCGTTAAAGAGGTCGACCGCAAAAAACTGGACATGATGTGCGGGGGCGCCGTTCATCAGGGAGTCATCGCTCTTGCAGCCATCAAGGAATACAGTACCGTTGACGATATCTTTGCTCTTGCCGAAAGCAGGAACGAAGCTCCGTTCATAATCGTACTGGACGAGATCGAGGATGCCCATAATCTTGGCGCCATAATCCGTACCGCCGAATGTGCCGGAGCCCACGGGATTATTATTCCCAAGCGGCGCAGCGCCGGACTGAGCTATGCGGTAGGAAAGACCTCTGCCGGCGCTTATGAGTATATGCCCGTTGCCCGGGTAACAAACATTCCGTCTACCCTTGAGCAGCTTAAGGAAAGAGGCTGCTGGATCTACGGAGCGGACATGAACGGTACGGTCTATGCTCAGAATGATCTTAAGGGCGCCTGTGCTCTCGTGATAGGATCCGAGGGCTTCGGCATCGGAAAGCTGGTCAGAGAAAAGTGTGACGTGATCCTTTCTCTGCCCATGCTTGGAAAGATCAATTCTCTTAACGCATCTGTGGCTGCGGGTATTCTTATGTACGAATTCACCCGTCAGCGTCTTGGCATAAAAGCGGAAAACGGAGGTTAATGCAGATGTCAAAGACTAATGAACCCAATAATCAGAACAATCAGGTCTCGCCGATACGGAATCTGTTCCGGAAGGACGAGGACCAATATAAGCGCAGTGAGCCTGCTGAAAAAACAGGGGATATCCCAAAAAACAAAAAGCAGGATGACGCTTCTTCCGTCAACAGGCAGCAGACCGTCCCCGATGAGTCACAGTCTCAGAATGAATCCGGAGCCGCGCGTCGCAGCGAAGGAGATTCATTCTTCAATAAAATGAAGAGCCGTTTCAGCGGTTTTGTGAATGCCCTCAAACAGCAGCCGGAATCGGATGACTTTGACGAGGATGAGGATGAATACGAAGAGGCTCCTGCTGAAACATCTGAGGAACCTAAGAAACCTTCAAAGATAGTTCTCCCTCCGCCGAGATCAAAACAGAATAAACCCACAGACAGACCTTCGACTGCCGAAAAGACAGTAAATGCAGCATCTGCCGAAAATGCATTATCGGAGGCTGATATGAAGTCTGACCCAAAGACTTCGGTCGAAGGTTCAGAAGCCGCAAGATCCATTTTAAAGCCGGAAGAAAAGTCAGCAGAAGCAAAACAGGATATTCCTGCAAAGACCGAATCCAAGACTGAAAAACCCGCCTCAAAGCCGGAAGAAAAGCCAGCGGAAACAAAGCAGGATACTCCTGCAAAGCCCGAATCCAAGACTGAAAAACCCGTCTCAAAGCCGGAAGAAAAGCCCGGTGAAGCAAAACAGGATACTCCTGCAAAGACTGAATCCAAGACTGATAAACCCGTCTCAAAACCGGAAGAAAAGCCAGCAGAAGCAAAACAGGATATTCCTGCAAAGACTGAACCCAAGACTGAAAAAACCGCCGTAAATCAGGAGGAAAAGCCAGCAGAAGCAAAACAGGATACTCCTGCAAAGCCTGAACCCAAGACTGATAAACCCACTACAAATCCGGAGAAAAGGTCCGGTGAAGAAAAAACGTTATTACCTCCGGAGAAAAAAGCTGTTCCCGAACTGCCTGTTAACAAGGCGTCAAAACCGGTCGAAGGTGAAAAAACTGCCGGATCAGTTGCACGCATGACACCTCCTGCGCCAAAACAGCCGGTAAGTTCTGCGTCTGAACGTCCCAAGAAGGAGATTCCAGAATTTGATATTTTTGCTGAATTCAAAAAGGAACAGTCAGGAAAGACTGACCCGGACCAAAAAGCCAAATCAAAAGAGAAAGCAAACACGGCTCCTTCAGTGGCAGATAACCCACTTATTGACTCAAAGCTGGCACCAAAAACCGATGCAGTCAAGGCTTCCGAAAAAGCAAACACAGCACCGTCAGTTACTGACAATCCTCTTTTAGATACAAAGTTGACACCCAAATCGGATCTGCCCAAGCCAGCCCCAAAAGCGAATACGGCGCCGTCAGTTACTGACAACCCGCTTCTTGACACAAAGCTGACACCCAAAGCCGATGCAGTCAAGGCCTCCGAAAAAGCAAACACGGCACCGTCAGTTACGGACAACCCGCTTTTGGATACAAAGCTTACGCCGAAAACCGATGCGGTCAAGGCTTCCGAAAAAGCTAACACAGCGCCCTCAGTTACTGACAATCCGTTTCTTGACACAAAGCTGACACCGAAGTTGGATCTGCCCAAGCCTGCCCCAAAAGAGAACACGGCGTCGGAAGTTTCCGATAATCCGCTTGTGGAAAGCAATATTCCCGATACGCCGGAAAAAACGGAAGATATGCTCCAAAAAGCCGCTTCAGGCGTGCCGGTAGAAAAGACCGTGCTGATACAACCATCCACTGAATCAAATAATTCGGATAAGAATAACAGCGATTCCTCCACTACGGATGAAAAATCTGAGAAGAAATCAGAAACCACAGCCACTCTGCCGGTTGTAGAGCCAACTGTTCCCGTTCGGGATGATACGGTTGTCCAGTCCGCTACGACAGACCAGCAGTCTTCTGAAACCGTCTCATCTATCGATGCAGTACCTCCAGCTCCACAGGTTCCCGAGGTACCGAGGTCAAAATATACGGCCGATGATCTTCCGGGCGGTGACGGTATCAGCATCATCCCGTGGGATGTCCCCAAACGCCAGCCCGATCCCGACAATCTTATCTATAATGCCGAGCCTCAGGGGGAAAGCGAACCGGAACCAGATCTGAGCGAAGGCCAGGTAGCCGCAGTCTCTTATCATTACAGCAATGCTGAGCCCTTCATTGTAATGGCGGGTAAGTTTACAAAGACCCTCAGGGGAGAATACGAGGCTGTCAGGATATTCAGAGGAACGGTAGCCGCTCCCCACAGACCGCCTGCGCCTCCTGCACCTCCTGCTCCGCTGAAGTCCGAAGCTTCCGCCCGCAAAAAACAGAAAAAGGCGGAAAAGCGTCAGGACAAAAAGAGCGCGGCCGCCGTATCTGCCGCCGCTGCTGCGGTAACCGCCGCGTCTTTGCCAAAAGCCAAAGCTACTAAGCAAAAGAGTCCCTTCGGAAGAAAAAAGCCGGCTCCTCAGCCTCAGCAGGCTGCAAAAACGGAAACCGTATCACATAAATCGCCTGACAATCTCAGCTCAGTGATGAGCGAAGCCGCAGTGTCCGTGAAGGATACAGAGCCCCTTGTGCCTGAGCCGACAAAGAAAAAGTCCTCGAGATACGACCGCCAGAAAAAGGCAAAAGTCAAAAAGGACAAAAAGAAGTTCAGATTCGGCGACCTGTTCAGCAGTGAAGAGGAATTCGACCCGGATGACGTTCTCCAGAACGATTCCGAAAACAAGCCTCAGCTCGATGATTATAATGAAGAAAAGGACGCCGTGGTAATTAAGACCGAAATCTCCGCAAACTTCCAGACGGTTTTTGCAAGGACTATAACGCTGTTGTGTACTGCCGTTGCCTCGATAATACTCTCCCTGCTGGGGCAGTGTACGACTCTATTCCGTGACAGTATGCGGAACGGATGGATGTGGTTTGCGATAATCAGCTTCCTGATATTCGGCATTGCGGTGGTTGTCTCACGGAATACTGTAGTCAACGGACTCATGCCGCTTAAAAAGTTCCGCGGCAATTCCGATACTGCCGTTGCTGCCGCATCCGTTGCCTGTGCTATACAGTCCATAACGGCGATATTTACTCCTCATGTATTCCTCAGCAATACGCTGTTTATCTACACGCCTCTTGTCATACTTGCGCTGTTTCTCAACAGTCTTGGCAAGCTGCTTATTATCATGCGTACTCATAATAACTTCTCTTTCCTGATAAAGCCTTATCCCAAATATGCAGGAAAGATATACACCGACAAGCAGAATGCCGAAAAAATGACCTCGGATCTTCCCACACACAAGGCTATCATAGGCTACACAAGGCGTTCAAAGTTTATGAGCAACTTCCTGCAGCTTTCTTATGCGCCCGATCCCAGCGAGGAATTTGCATCCTTCCTTGCTCCCTGGACAACTCTTTATTCTGTGATCAGCGGTATACTTTTTGGCATTATCAACGACAGCTATGTAGGAGGACTTTCCTGCTTTGCGCTGACAGCCTGTATGAGTATTCCCATGATATCCCTCTTAGCGGTCAATATACCCCTGCGCAGGCTATGCAAGTCAACTCTACGGAGCGGTGCAATGATAACCGGCTATGAGACTGTGAAACAGTTCTGTGACACAAATGCGATCATGATCGATTCCTCACAGCTCTATCCCAAGGGTTCCGTTACACTCAGCGGTATGAAATCCTTCAAGCAGAGCAAACTGAACGAGGCGCTGCTTTCCGGTGCATCAATTATGTACGCCGTCAACGGAACAATGATACACGTTTTTGAAAACATAGTCCAGTGCAGCAAAGATCTGCTGCCGAAGGTGGACAATGTGGTCTATGAAGACGGCAAGGGACTTGCAGGATGGGTAAAAGGCCAGAGAGTTCTCATCGGAAACCGACAGCTTCTTCTCTCCCATAACATCCAGCCACCCGATAAGGAGATAGAGGACCGTTACCTCAACATGGGCAACGATGTCACCTATATATCGGTAAGCGGGGAGCTTATTGCCATGTTCATACTGTCCTACAAGACAAACAAGTATGTTGCAAACGAGCTTAAAAACCTTGAACAGAACGGAGTCAGTTTTATCGTCCGCACGGTAGATGCCAATATTACCCGTGAAAAGGTCGCCGAACGCTTCGGACTTTTCCACAGGTGCATAACCATTCTGCCCACGGGACTTGGCAATATCTGTCACGAGGTCACATCTGCAGTTGACGAACGGTCCCGTGCGTATCTTGTAACAAGAGGAAAGCTTTCTTCTTTTGCAAAGGCCGTATCAGGATGTATCAGGATGAAGTCGAACGTGACTTTCTCAAAGGTTCTGCAGGGTGTTGCCCTTGCTCTTGGTATCGGAATAGTTACCATGATATCCTTCGTTTCCGGCTTTGAAAAGCTTGGATGTCTTGAAATGCTCATCTACATCGGCTTTTGGTCGGTAACTTCGATTATTGCAACCCTTATCAGAAAATAAAAACTTATTATACAGGCAGGGAAACATAATGCTCCCTGCCTGATAAATTAACCGATTACAAAAGGAAAGGAAGATCAATATGAAGGTCGCACCATCACTGCTTTCCTGTGATTTTTCAAAAATGGCCGAAGAGGTAGTACGTATTGATAAGGCAGGCGCAGATCTGATCCACCTTGACGTTATGGACGGACATTTTGTGCCCAACATCACAATAGGACCGTGTATCATTGCTGCTCTTCGTCCCTATACAAAGCTGCCCTTTGATGTACATCTAATGATCGAACACCCCCTGCAGTATATAGATGCTTTTGCGGATGCCGGGGCAGATTATATAACATTCCACGTTGAGGCTTCGTCCGACATAAAAGAAACGATCAATAAGATACGTTCACGGGGAGTGAAGCCCGGCCTTGTCATCAAGCCAAAAACTCCTGCGGAAGCCGTGTTCCCTTATCTTGACCTGCTTGACATGGTGCTTGTGATGACTGTGGAGCCGGGATTCGGCGGTCAGTCCTTCATGGAGGACATGATGCCCAAGATACCCGCTCTCAAAGCCGAATGTAAACGCAGGGGACTTGATGTTCCCATTGAGGTTGACGGCGGCGTGTCTGACAGGACAGTCGCAAAGGTCGCAGAGGCCGGAGGTGATATCTGTGTATCCGGAACGGGAGTATTCAAAGCACAGGATGCGGCCGCTGCAATACGTTTTTTGCAGGAGTCTGACAAAATTTCCTGAATACCCTGAATTGTTATGGATGTTTACAAAACGCATACCAGAATGATAGAGCGGGAATTCTTAAAAAACAGTAAAAAATGCTTGCAATTTAAAAGTATATATGTTATAATATTTAACGCAAATCGCACGTTGGCTAAAACCGTTAGGTGCGCCCGTTTCGGGTGTTGATAATGCCGGCCAACGGAGGAAAAACCTAAGGAGGATAAATAAATGGCATCAGTAGTATCAATGAAACAGCTCTTGGAAGCAGGTGTTCATTTCGGACACCAGACCAGAAGATGGAACCCCAAAATGGCTCCCTACATCTTCACCGAAAGAAACGGTATCTACATCATCGACCTGCAGAAGACCGTAAAGAAGCTCGAAGAAGCATACAGCTTTGTTCGTGAGCTTTCAACCGAAGGCAAGTCAGTTCTGTTTGTAGGCACCAAAAAGCAGGCTCAGGATTCCGTAAGGGAAGAGGCTCTGCGTGCAGGCGCTGACTATGTAAACGCAAGATGGCTGGGCGGTATGCTTACCAACTTCACCACCATCCGCCGCAGGATCGACAGACTGAAGCAGCTCCGTACAATGGAAACAGACGGTACCTTTGATCTGCTCCCCAAGAAGGAAGTAATCAAGCTCAACCTCGAGATCGAGAAGCTGGAAAAGTTCCTTGGCGGTATCAAAGAGATGAAGGAGATCCCCGGTGCTCTGTTCATCGTTGACCCCAGAAAGGAAAGAATCGCTGTTGCAGAAGCAAAGAAGCTCGGTATTCCGATCGTTGCTATCGTTGACACCAACTGCGACCCCGATGAGATCGACTATGTAATTCCCGGCAACGACGACGCTATCCGTGCCGTTAAGCTCATTTCAGGCGCAATTGCCAACGCTATCATTGAAGGCAATGAGGGCAGAATGGGCGCTGCTGCCGAAGAGGAGAAGGAAGAAGAAGCCGAGGCAGAGGCTGCTGAATAATCTGACCTAACAGAATACCCGCATTTACTTGCGGGTATTTTTTAAAGAAAAAATATTAATTTTTTATACGGAGGTAATCACCATGGCTTTTACAGCACAGGACGTTAAGACACTCAGAGAAAGAACAGGCTGCGGCATGATGGACTGCAAAAAGGCTCTGTCACAGACCGACGGCGATATGGAAAAGGCAATTGACGTGCTCAGAGAGCAGGGTCTTGCAAAGGCTGCCAAGAAGGCATCCAGAATTGCTGCAGAGGGTGTTGCATTTGCTTACACCAACGACGACTGCACCGCTGGCGTTGCACTTGAAGTTAACGCTGAGACCGACTTCGTTGCCAAGAACGCAGACTTCCAGGGCTTTGTAAAGACCGTTGCAGAGACCGTTATGAACGAGAAGCCCGCAACTGTTGAAGAGCTGCTCACCAAGACCGCAGCAGGCACCGAGATGACCGTTGCTGATCTTCTCCAGGAGAAGATCCAGACCATCGGCGAGAACATCATTATCCGTCGTTTCGAGCGCTATGAGGGCGTTGTTGCCACATACATCCACGCAGGCGGCAAGATCGCTGTTATGGTCAAGTTCAGCACAGACGTTGCTGTTGACGATGCTTTCAAGACATACGCAAAGGACATCGCTATGCAGATCGCCGCTGTTTCTCCCTCTTATCTCAACAAGGAGCAGGTTCCCGCAGAGGTTCTTGAACACGAGAAGAAGATCATGACCGAGCAGGTTATGAACGAGGGCAAGCCCGCACACATTGCCGAGAAGATCGTTATGGGCAAGATCGGCAAGTACTATGAAGAGAACTGCCTTGTAAACCAGGTATTCGTTAAGGACAACAAGATGAAGGTCAACGATTACACCAACCAGACCGCTAAGGCTCTTGGCGGCAGCATCGAGATCGTAGACTTTGTTCGTTTTGAAAAGGGCGAAGGCCTTGAGAAGCGCAGCGACGACTTCGCAGCCGAAGTTGCCAGCATGGTAAAATAATCTGAACAAGATAATATACAGAAAGACCGCCATTTTCGGCGGTCTTTTTTCGTGTCCTCAAAAAAAGTCCGGCCATTTATTATGACCGGACTTTTTAAAACTAATTGATCTCTATTCCGCACCAAAAGATGTGGAGGATATCAAAATATTAAAGATGTGGAGGATATCAAAATATTATTAATGCTGAATTATAATTCAGCCATAACAGTATCTGCCTGCCGTGAATGATGAAGCTCTGTCTGACAGCGTAATTTCTCGAATGCTTACCTTGTTATGTCTGAGTGCGGATAAGATGTCACTTTCTGTATCGTTTGTTCCTGACACTGCGGTAAGTATAATGTCTGTCATACTCCCGTCAAATGCCCACAGTCCGTTATAAAATCCGGCAAGTCTTTTGCCCGGACGAAGCCTGTGAAAAAGACTTCCGGATCTGTTTTTCTTTTTATTTACAAGAAGCTGGCGAGGGCTGTCCTCAACTCTTGACAAAAGCGATTCGATTCTTTGAGGACTGTAACCGTCAGGATCGGAACTGTTATAAACCTCAAGATCGGCGGCAAAGGAGAGGTTGCGTGCAGAGCTTTGTTCCGGCTTACAGTTGTCGGACCGGATATACTGCGCATTGATATATTCAAGTCCAGTTATTAGAGCGGAGCATTTTCCAAGCTGTTCCTTATGATCCAGAACAACAGCAAAGATACTCAGGTTGCGGAATATCGCATCATATTCGGTTCCGCTGCCGTCATTTATAAGGATGACCCGTATATTCATTTCATTAAGCCTTATGACCAGCCTTGACAGGTTTCTGTCCGGACGATAACATGGTATAAGAACTATCCTTTCTGCTGCTGTTTTCATAACGCTCACCTCGTTTGTTTTTGATTAAATAAAGTATAATCCTTCAATTTGGAATCAGTAGGGATTGTTTTTGGAAGTTATGTGGAATATCTGTTGTCTGCTGTGATAGTGTGTGATAGAATTGTAATAACGGAAACAGAAGGAGGGACTGTTTATGAATGTTGAAGAGCTCAGAAAAAAACTGTTTGATATGCATGATGCGGGATATCGCGATTTCCAGTCCGGACTGATACCTACCGTGCCAAAGGAGGATATGATAGGTGTAAGAACTCCTGCGCTTCGTCAGCTTGCCCGGGAGATACAGAATGATAATGAGTTTACGGATAGCTTTCTTTCCGACCTGCCCCACAGATACTTTGAAGAGAATCAGCTCCATGCTTTTATAGTATCATCCGTCCGTGATACCGAGCGGTGTATTTCTCTGCTTGAAAGCTTTCTTCCCTACGTAAATAACTGGGCCACCTGCGATCAGATGAAGCCTGCTGCGGCAAAGCGTCATAAGACGGACTTCCTTTCATACATTCTCCGATGGCTGAAAAGCGACAGTGTATATACTGTCCGGTTTGCGATACTGATGCTGATGGATCATTTTCTTGAGGATGATTTTTCTCCGGAATACCCGAAGCTGATCTCTGAAATAAAAAGGGAAGATTATTATATCCGCATGATGGCGGCATGGTACTTCGCAACGGGACTTGCAAAACAATATGACAGTATATTGCCGTTTTTTCAGAATAACGCTCTTGATGTATGGACACACAACAAAGCTATACAGAAGGCCGTTGAAAGCCGCCGGATAACCGCAGCTCAGAAAGAGTATCTCAGGAATCTTAAAAGAAAAAACACTTCTGTCTGAAATAACCGGAAAATCATCTGACCAAGGATATCTTAAGAGTCTTGATCTGAATGTCACCCAAGCAGCGGAAACTGAATAAGCTGTAAAGGGTGAGATTCTATGTTTTCTGATAATATCTTCTGGGGACTGATGGTCCCGTTTTTCGGTACAACTGCCGGTGCTGCTATGGTGCTTATGATGGGCAGTCATATACCTGATCATTTAGAAAAGCTTCTGATGGGCAGCGCAGCCGGAGTAATGATCGCATCTGCGGTCTGGTCACTGCTGATACCGTCGATTCAGCTTTCCGATGGTGTACTGCCTTCTTTCATTCCGCCTGCTATAGGGTTCTGCGGAGGGATAACGCTTTTTCTTCTTACAGACAGGATACTTGACCGCATCTTCAATAAAAGCTCCGGCACAAACAAAAACAAGCGAATGATGATGACACTTCTTGCCGTGACCCTGCATAATATTCCGGAGGGCATGGCCGTGGGTGTGGCACTTGCTGCGGCGTCCGACACACAAAGTGGAGTTACCATTGCGGCGGCCTGGATGCTGGCTGTAGGTATCGCTGTGCAGAACTTTCCGGAGGGCGCAATAATATCTATGCCGCTTCGCAGTGCGGGACAAAGCCGGTCAAAGGCATTTTGTACCGGCACTCTCACGGGTGCAGTCGAACCGCTGTTCGGGTTTCTGACCCTCCTTGTTACGGCATATATCACCGCGGCACTGCCGTATCTGCTGTCCTTTGCTTCCGGGGCGATGTTCTATGTTGTGACCGCCGACCTTTTGCCGGAGGTACATTCAAACCGTCCTTCTGAGTCGGCGACCGTCGGTTTTGCCATCGGATTCGTACTCATGATGTCACTTGATGTTGCTTTGTGATCCACATGATTGCTGTAAATGAAGAGGCGGCTTCTGCCGCTTCTTGCTGTTTTCTGAATGCAGTTTTTTATTCGATCTGTTTTATATTTTTGATTTCTCTACGGTATCAACTTGTGATGAAAAAAAGTCGGAAAAACCCAACTAAATTTATTAAAAAACTGTTAACCGGCTCGTCAAACAGAATAATTATATAGTAAAATATATGTATCGGCCAGGGTAACTGTCAGGGTATATATACAGTCATCAATGATTTAAGGCAACACCGCACAAAGACCGCCGGCAAGCTGCCGGTCCCATGTTCTTTTTTGTAACTCAATATAGTATTGGCAGTAAATGTTTTTCCAAAACAATGTTGGGTGCGGAGGCTCTCCGCCGGCTTAGCGCCACAGCTCTGCATAAGTTCCGCCAACCAATCAGTGTTCGCC
>JBGUWL010000147.1:0-60302 GCA_045221075.1 Acutalibacteraceae bacterium | reverse complement strand
TTTTTTTAATATTACTCGATTTCTAATTATAAGTCGCCAACTTTAGGCGGCTTTTTCCTTTTTATATGGGGTTTTTAGAGGTTCCCTTTAATGATACAACAAGAACCGCCACCCGAAGGATGACGGTTCTTGTTTATCCGGTTTTATCAGCCGAGACCAAAATAGCTCAGGAAGTTGAATCCTGTGGGAAGGGGTATTGTGAACATATAGATGGCTGCCAGAATCACTCCGACAATTGCGATCATCATGACCACTGCACGGTTCGGCAGACTCTTGAAGATACCTACAATACCAAGAAGGAAAAGAACAAGGGAGTAGATTACATTGACCAGATTGTATGCATCGCCGTTGGCGTTGTCCTGCTGACCTTCTTTGAGAAGATCCTGTGACTCTTCAATAAGCTTGTTGGCTTCTGTAAAGTACTTGTCTGTCAGTCCTTCTATTTCGAAGGGTGATTCATATTTTCCTGGATTTTCATTTATGTATGTCAGACCTTCAAGCAATATGGCGCTGCAATTCTGCTTGATATAGGCCGTCAGTTTCTGATCTATCAGCTCAACCTCTTTATCTTTTCCGTTCAGCTGTGCGATCTCCTTTTCAAACTCATAGTCCATTGCAGTATTCCATGCCATAAGGTCTGACAGATACAGCTGCAGGGCTGAGTTGTATGCGGCATTTCCCTCGCTGGCAATATTGTTGCTCTTTGTGTAGTTTGTCGCCTGGTTTGCTCCGTGGAGAGAGCCTATCCATGTCGCCCATGCTGTGAGCAGAGCGGTAATGCCAAGAAATATGGCAACAATGATCTCGATCCTGTTGGATGTAAAGAATTTTTTCTTCTTTCCGGCTTCGGATTCATCATCGGTTTCCGAAACTCTTGTTTCTTCTTCAAAAATTTTTTCTTCAGACATATTGTACCTCCGAATATATTATTTGGTAATGTTATTACCATACCGAACTATTATATCATGTTTTATTAGGAAAGGCAAACATTTTATTTGCCGCGCAGAGCACCCCAAGGGCACTTGTTTCACTGCGCCTGCGCTCCCTACTTCGCGCTCCGGTTCAATGGCATCCGATAGTTTTGTTCCGCGATTATGGCTTTATCAGTGTCGCATATTTTATATGATTGCCGCGGGAATAAAAGCCTCCTGTCCGAGCCCAGAGCGAGACGTTAGTGGAGCAACCGTCGCGAATCGTCCAGTGCGGTCACGCATCGAAACGTAGTTGAGCGACAGCACGAAATCACCACCGGCGGGTCGCCGGTTTCACAACACTTGATAATTTCATTGTTTTCTGATAGGATATAATTAATGAATATTGATCGGGGGATTATTATGAGCATAATAGGTCTTCAGATAAAAAAATACCGCACCCTGAAGGGTATCACTCAGGAACAGCTTGGTCAGATCATCGGAGTTACTACCCAGGCCGTATCAAAATGGGAAAGGGGAGGAACACCTGATGCCGAGCTTATCCCCTCCCTGGCCGATGCTCTGGAAGTCAGCATAGACACCCTATACGGAAGGGATGAGCAGAGCACCTTTCTTACAATTGCCCGGAAGCTGTGCTATATGTCCCAGGAGGAAGCGTATAATTTCGCGTTCCGGATCTGCTGGGCATCCGAGATAGGTCTTCTGCAGGACATTGATTTTCTCAACGATATTCTCAGCAAGATGCTTGATCCCGATGACATATCCGTCAGATCCGATTATATGTCAAAGCTGATGACCGATTCCGGTATGGTTACCACAAGGCTCTTCAGGGATTTCCGCTATTTCTTTCTGATGAAGGAGCCAAAAAGCGGTATAAAGGAGCAGCTTTCCGATCCTGAGGAGCTTCGTAAAGTATTTCAGATCTTTTCAAACAAAAAACTGCTCAGGATAATCTTCTATTTGTATTCCCGACTCAACACCCCTATCGCAACATCCCTCATAAGCAAAAATACCGGGATCGAACCGGATGAGGTAGACCGCTGTATGCAGATGCTTTGTGATGTAAAGCTTGCCACAAAAAGCTTTGTGGCAACAGAAAACGGGATGATATATTCCTACAAGTTCCATCAGGAAAGCTCGGTCATCCCGCTGCTTTGTTTTGCGGACGAGATCGTCAGGACAGATTCACAGGACTTTATGTTACAGTTTGACAGAAATAAGCCCCTTTTTTAAACGGATGATTTACCTGATGTCAGAATAGTTTACCCATACCATTACCGGTTTATTGTTATTTTGTTCTGACGGCGCTATAATCAAATCAAAGGAGTGAACGTTATGAAAAAAATGATTTCCGTTATTCTTTGCGCACTGATGGTCTGTTCGTTGGCTGCGTGTTCTGCTCAGAAAACCGAAAGCACTTCCCGGGATGAGTCAGAAATTCAGTCTTCTGTTCCGTCGGCAGACGATACCTCTGTGGCTTCTGATGCTGTCTCGTTTACCCCGGAAGAATCCTCTGTCCACGATATCCTTGAGTCCTACGGATTTGAAGGAGTTTTTTATGTAGAAAAGGACGGCGGCCCCATCGTTTCCTTTGCAGCCGGTACCCGTGAGGACGGCGATGATTACAAGATAGATACTCCCATGCCCGTAGGTTCCGTGTCAAAGCAGTTTTGTGCCTGCGCAATACTTCGCCTTAATGAACAGAACAAGCTCAGCCTTGATGACACTCTGGACAAATACTTTCCAGAATATGAGATCGGAAAGAATATAACCATAAAAAACCTTCTTTCAATGCGCTCAGGTATTCCGAACTATACTGAGGGCAGCGCCGCAAGGGATGTGTCGGTTGACAAAACCGAGGAAGAAAACATTAAGATCATCAAGGACTGGTTATTCGAGACACCGCTGATATTTGAACCGGACTCTGCATATACATATTCAAACTCCAACTATTTCCTTCTCAGTCTTATTGTAGAACAGCTGTCAGGAAAGAAGTACATAGATTATCTCAGAGAATCCTTCTTTGCTCCACTTGGAATGGACCATACCGGTGATATTGCTGAGATGGCCGCAGCAGCCGACTGGGCCGGCGGAGTATCCTATAAAAACGTAGACCTTCAGCCCGGAATTACAAAGGGCGCGGGTGATATTATCACCACGGCAAAGGATATGACAACATGGATGAATTCTCTTACCGGCGGTAAGGTGGTTTCTGAAGAAAGCTATAAGGCCATGACAACAAATTATTCCGGAGATCAGAAATACGGTTACGGACTGTTTGTTCCGTATTTTAACGGTATCGGCCATCCCGGAGCTATAAATAACTATATTGCCGCCGACTACTTTAATACGGACAAAAAAGTCACACTTTTCTTCTCAACTGATACGGTAGGCATGGGCTCATATAATGAGATGATAGTAAAGATCCTTACAGAACTGGGTTGCGGCGAAGGCCTGTGATCTGTCATACAAACTGACGGCCGGAAGCTGATACCATCCTATAGATAAGATAATGTTTTCTCCGTAAAACAAAAATAATAAGTGCAGCAGCCTGTTTGCTTGTGGGTATTATGCCGGTCACAAATGAACAGGCTGATTTTTTTGTCAAAGTATCGGAAAGATAATCACGATCCCCGTATAATGAAGGACCCTGAGCTTAAACGTCTATCATTGCATGGCGGCACTGACTTGCCGCCGGCGCTTATACTGGTCTTTACGAAAAGGAAGAAATATGTTATAATCAAGTATAATTGTTAAATGAAATGATCTGATTCTTTAGGCGGTGGAATAATGAGGACAAAAGGAGAGCATGAGGAACCTCTTGGAAACGGCATAAGAGTGATAGTGTCCGATGACCATGGATTCGGCACCGATACCGTGCTTCTGGCAAATTTTTCAAAACCGAAAGCCGGTGACAACGCCTGTGAGCTGGGCACCGGCTGCGGAGCAATACCACTTATCTGGAGCCGTGACAATGTTCCCAAAGCCGTTACTGCGGTGGATATACAAGAGGAAGCCTGTCGCCTGCTCCGGAAAAGCATAGTTCTCAATGGGCTGGAGGAAAGGATAAACGTCATTAATTCCGACCTTATGGACCTGAGAGGAAAGGTGCCATTGTCGTCCTTTGATCTTGTTGTGTGCAACCCTCCCTATAAGGCGGCGGGTACCGGAATAGTTAATCCTGCCGATGCCCATCGTATTGCCCGCCATGAGGGTGGTTGTACAATGGATGATATCATCAGAGTGGCTGCAGGACTGCTCACCTTTTCCGGAAGGTTCTGTATGTGTCAGCGTCCCGAAAGACTGAGTGATATGATCTGCTCCATGAGGGCTCACGGCATTGAACCAAAGCGTCTCAGGTTCGTTCAGCAGCGCTCATCAAAGCCCCCGAAGCTGTTTCTGATCGAGGGCAGAAGGGGAGGCAGACCTAACGGACTTGTAACGGAACCCGTTCTGCTGATAGAAAACGACAACGGTTCTCTGTCTGAAGAAATGATAAATATTTACGGAGCGTACAAGGAGGCCTATCTATAATATGTCAGGAAAACTGTTTGTGGTGGGAACACCCATCGGGAACCTTTCGGACTTTTCACCCAGAGCGATACAGACCCTTGAACAGGTTGATTTTATCGCAGCCGAGGATACCCGTGTGACCATTAAACTGCTGAATAAATTCAATATAAACACCCCTATGGTCAGCTATCACAAATTCAGCACCGATGAACGGGCCCAGGAGATCTGCTCCCGGATACTTGCCGGTGAAAACTGCGCCATTGTAACTGATGCAGGAATGCCCTGTATTTCCGATCCGGGAGAAGAGCTGGTGCGGCTCTGTTACGAAAAGGGGATAGGGGTATGTGTTGTTCCGGGACCGACCGCAATGGCCTCCGCCCTTGCGATATCCGGTCTGTCCACAGGACGGTTTGCATTTGAAGGCTTTCTTAGTGTGAACAAGCCGGGCAGGAACGAACATCTGCTGTCTCTTGTACGGGAAAAGCGTACAATGATATTCTATGAAGCTCCTCACAAGCTTTCGGCGACCCTCAGGGATATGTACCGGGTCTTCGGAGACAGGAGAATATCCATCGTCAGGGAGATTACAAAGATACATGAAGAAGTCATCCGCACCACACTTTCACAGGCTGCGGAACAGTATTCGGATAATGAGATCAAGGGTGAGATAGTTCTTATAATCGAGGGCGCCCCCCAGGAGGACAGCGGCAGTCAGACGATTGACGACGCTGTAAAAATGGCCCTTTCACTTGTCAGAAGCGGCAGATCCCTTTCGGACGCCTCAAAAGAGATAGCCGGCATTACCGGATTCAAAAAGGGCGAGATATATAAAAGGCTCCTCAGCGAGCAGAAAACGGAGGAATAATTATGGAGATCATACTTGCATCGGCATCACCAAGAAGAAAAAAACTGCTGTCACTTATATATGACAACTACAGAGTTATCTCATCAGACATAAGAGAGCTTGTGCCTCGTGACCTGCCTGTTGAAAAATGTCCCGAATACCTTGCAAACATGAAGGCCGAGAATATTTCAAGGGGCTACGACAAATACCTTGTCATCGGCTGCGACACATCCGTTATAATCGAAGGAAAGATACTCAATAAGCCCCGCAGCACAAATGACGCAAGAACCATGATGCAGCTCCTTTCCGGCAAGACACACAAGGTAATAACCGGCTGCAGCCTTTATTATATGGGAAAGCATACAAGCTTCTCGGAGGTCACTGAGGTGGAGTTTTTTCCTCTTTCGGAGCAGGAGATCGAAGAGTATGTCAACACCACCGAGCCCTATGACAAGGCGGGAGGCTATGGAATTCAGAACAAGGGTGCATTGTTCATCAAGGGGATCAAGGGAGATTATTACAATGTAGTGGGTCTGCCTGTGGCACGGCTCAAGCGTGAGATAGACGAATTTCTTTCCCAGGATTTCAGCGTTGACGCCCCTGCCGAAAAGGATAAGAAACCCAGAAGATAATATTATAGACATTATGCGGTCATTCCTCAGGGAATGGCTGCTTTTTTTCGGGATGTGTCAAGCGGCGACTTTCTGATTAAAAATTTCTGATTTTAATCAGAAAGCAGTATCAAAACCGGCTGCGCGCATATATATCAACAGAAACCTTTTGGGGGGAATTGTCTGATGATTAAGCGAAAAAACAGAGTGATGAGGATGTTTTCGGTTTTTACGGCGGTCAGCGTGTTTCTTTTATCCCTGCCGTCATTCAGTGCAAAGGCTCTGACGGAAAAGGAGCTTGAAGCGCCGTCAGCGGTTCTGATAGATGCTTCTACAGGGCGTGTGCTTTTTGATAAGGCCATGCACCAGGTGAGACCCTGCGCTTCCATCACAAAGGTGATGACCCTTACTCTTGTGATGGAGGCTATCGACCAGGGCAGGCTTCACCTGAATGATAAGGTGGTCACATCCGCCCACGCTGCTTCCATGGGAGGGTCGGATATCTGGCTGGAGCAGGGTGAAACGATGACCGTAGACGAGATGATAAAGGCGACGGTTGTTGCCAGCGCAAACGACGCCGCAGTCGCTCTTGCAGAGACAGTCGCAGGTTCTGAGGATGAATTTGTGGGTATGATGAACGAAAAGGCAAAAAAGATAGGAATGAAGGAAACGGTATTCAAAAACTGCAACGGACTGGATGAGGAGGGTCATGTCACCAGCGCATATGATGTTGCCCTGATGTCACGAGAGCTGTTGAAACACCCGAAGATACTTGAATACAGCGGTATATGGATGGATGAGCTGAGGGGCGGAAAAACCCAGCTTGTGAATACCAACAAGCTGCTGAAAAGCTACAAGGGCATTACCGGTCTTAAGACGGGGACCACCTCAAAGGCGGGAAGCTGCATAAGCGCCACCGCAGAGCGTGACGGGGTCAGTCTGATCGCGGTCGTACTCGGGTGCAGTACAGGAAAGGCCAGATTTTCAGATGCCTCGGCGCTTCTTGACTACGGTTTTGACGGCTACAGAATGTATACTCCCACTCTTCCGGATGAGATGCCCCCGGAGCTTCCGGTAAAGAACGGAATGGATGACAGCGTAAGTCTCTCGGCAGATGTAAGCAAACAGCTCCTTGTGAGCAAAAGCAGCGTCAGCAGCATTGTGTGTGACATTTACCTGCCGTCACAGCTTGATGCTCCCGTTAAAAAGGGGGAGGTCATAGGCAAGCTGATATACAAAAACGGCAGTGACAGGATAGCTGAATATCCGGTCACTGCCGCAGAAGATATAAAAGAAGTGAATTTTGGTGATGTGGCGGGACTCATGTTCCGCAGCCTGGCGGGATAGGAGACTCAGGCCGCATAATCCTCTGAGTAATCGTCGTCCCATTCCTCAGCGGGCTCATCGTTGTTGTAATCATTATCGGTATAGTTTCCGGTGTCATTTCCGGTGTCGTCCCCGCCGCCGTATGAGAACCCGTCAAAGGTGTATTTCAGGTTATAAAGCTCAAAGCCCTTCTGGAAAAGCAGGTTGCAGTCGTCATACTTTCCGTAATAGTCTCCGAACATTGCCACAGCAATGAAGGTGTGTCCGTTGATGGTGGCTGATGAAACCACAGAGGAGCCTGCCTCATCGGTAAATCCTGTCTTCAGTCCGTCGCAGTATTCGGAATACTGTCCCGAATTCGACTGCAGCATCTTGTTTGAATTGAGCCATCCGAGGGTGCCGCCCTTTACCAGCTTCCATTCGGAATAGGATTTTGCGCAGGACTTGCTGATGAGGGGGATGGTCTTTGCGTAATCTCCGATGACTGCAAGATCATGGGCAGATGTATAGTGGTTGTCGTCATGTATACCGTCGGGAGTTACAAAGTGGGTATGTGAAGCGCCTATATCGGCGGCTACCTTATTCACCTGCTCCATAAAGGCTTCAAGGGCCTTTTCGTTGGAGAGCTTGGTGTCATTCTTGAGTATCCTTCCGCAGTTGACGGCGATTGTATAGGCCGCGTCATTTCCGGAGGGGATAAGAAGTGCGTCGATGAGCATTTCAAAGGTGAGCTGCATATCCTTTTCAAGGTAGGCCGTGCTGGATTCCTCGTCTATCATGAAAATCTCATCTCCGACGGTAATGACCTTCTGCGGGTCGGTTATGATGCCGCAGGCGGTTATAGCGGTCAGAAGCTTTGTTGTGCTTGCGGGGTAGCACTTATCGTCGGCGTTCTTCGTAAAGATTATCTGGTCGGCAGTAACGTCATAAAGCACAACATACTTTGAACTGATACTGCCCTCAAGCGCATTCATGACTTCGGGAGTAAAGCGTCCGGTCTGGACTGAATAAATGTGTGAGTTGAGATTTTTTGTCTGGGCCGATGCTTCCGAAGCTTCCGTTTTTGAAGTATCGGAGATTTCTCCGTTCTTCCGGGAAGACTCGGCAGCTTCTTCTCCCTCAGCGGCAGTGGAATTGACCTGCTGACTTTCTGCGGCCGTTTCCTTCGTATCCCCGGAAGAGGACTTTGAGCATGAGACACCGGAGATAACAAGGACCACTGCAATCAGCACCACAAGACCAACAAGAAGCGCCGTTCTTTTGAACTTCATGTTTTTTTGTTTTTTCTGTTTGTATTTCATAAACTGATACTCCATATCATCTTTTGGCGGTCTCTGCCTCTGTGAGGGCTGAGGGCGGTTTGGCTGATGAGAGTTCTGGGGAGCCGGTCTTGGGGGACGAGATCCGGCGGGTCTCTGAGGGGGACGGCTCTGATTGCCTGGCTGCATAATAAAACTCCTTCCGGAAACAATCATATAATTCACGGTGACTGACCTTGTAAAAAAGTATCCATAATGTCTTATATATCAATTTACAATATAATTGCCATGCTGTCAAGCGTTATTCCGACAGAATTTAATGCAGCTTACCGGGAGTTTTTTGTGCCTGCGTTTATCTTTTTTTCTCTGAGGAAAAATATATACCGTTTTCTGCAATGATTTTGTACTTTACTGAAAGATATGTATTATAGTTCAGAAAAAGACAATTTGAACTGTTTGCCGCCATACATTTTTCCTGTAGATTTTTACGCCTGCTGTGTTATAGTACACATACGGCAGAACGGAGGGATATTCTGAATATAATACCCACAAAACCATTGACATTACTGCCTTGCAGCGGTTAAAATAGAATAGTATTCTATTTTTGAAAGGGAGAAAAACAATGGCAGAGATCAGACCGTTCAGAGCGCTCAGATTCAACACTCAGAAAGCAGGGGAGATATCCGATCTTGTATGTCCGCCCTACGATATCATCAGCGACGAACAAAGGCTTGAATACCTCAAAAAGAACCCCAACAACATCATCAGACTGGAGCTGCCCAAGGGCGAAGATCCCTACGCCGAGGCAGGCGCCACTCTTGACCGCTGGCTCAGTGAAGGCATACTGCAGCAGGACGAAAAAGAGGGTGTCTACATCTATGAGGAGGAGTTTACCGTAAACGGTCTCCACACCAGCTTCAAGGGCTGCATAGTAAGGGTACGACTTGAAGAGTTCTCAAAGGGAGTTGTACTTCCCCATGAAGAAACACTTTCAAAGGCAAAGGAGGACCGATTCAATCTGATGAAGGCCACCGACTGCAATTTCAGCCAGATCTATTCTCTCTATATGGATCCGGAGCATGAGATCACATCACGTCTGGATGAGCTTTCAAAGGGCGAACCGGCCAACGAGCTTACCGACCGTGACGGAGTTACACATCGTCTCTGGATCGTTACCGACCCTGAGCAGATCGGCTTTATCTGTCAGGCCTTTGCCGATAAAAAGCTCTATATCGCAGACGGTCACCACCGCTACGAGACCGCTCTCAACTACCGCAACTATTGCCGTGAGACCGGTCATAATCCCGGCGGCGAGGACTGCGTTATGATGATGCTTGTGGATATGGAGCATCCCGGACTTGTTGTTCTTCCCACACACCGTCTTGTGCGTGATCTCGAGGGCTTCGACAGCAATGCTGTACTCGAGGGCTGCAAAAAGTATTTTGACGTTGAATCCGCAGATGACGTTGCCACAGCCGAAGCAAGGCTCAGGGAGCTCTATGATAACGGCAAAAAGGCCTTTGCTTTCTACACCGGCGGCAGCGGTTACAGTCTTCTTGTTCTGAATGACGAAGGAATACTGAAGGAGCTTCTTCCCGGAAAAAGCGCCGCTTCACAGGGACTTGACGTTACCGTACTCCATACCCTTGTGCTTGAAAGGATACTCGGTATAGACGCCGAAAACATGGCAAAGCAGATCAACCTGACTTATGTAAAGCAGTTTGAGGACGCTATTGATTCCGTAAGACAGGGTAAGGCACAGTGCGCCTTTATCCTGAATCCCACAAAGGTCACAGAGATCCGTGACGTTGCTGCGGCCGGCGAAAAAATGCCCCAGAAATCCACATATTTCTATCCCAAGCTCATTACCGGACTTGTTATGAACAAATTCTGATGATGCAGTATATCCCTCCGTTCTGCCGAATCTTTTCCGGAGGATATACTATGATACATGATCCCATCAATATTGACCCCTCGGTTGCCGCAATGGTGTGCGACGGGACCTCGGCTCTTTCACCGAAGGATATCGACGAGCTTACCGACAAGCACCCGTCAAAGCAAAAACGCAAAAGAAACAAACTGAAAAGTGTCCGTAATTCTTCCGACGTTACTGACAGTCCCGTTCAGCAGGCACAGCCTGTTCTGTCACCGGGACCTCTGTCGGTCATCATGGGCGAAGCCAAAGATGAAACTGCAATATCCCGGGAAAGTCCTGTTTCTGAAACTGCAGAAAGTTCACCGGAGCCTGTGAGTAAAGAACGGAACGACGTTTTTATCCCAATGGGTTACGAATATGTCAGGACCGACGGGGAGCTTCCCTTTCCTGACAACCGCCGTACTATGCCTGAGGCGTCGGGTATAATCTACGAGATCGCTGATGATCTGTACCGGCGTGAAAAAACCGCCACCGAGATCGAGGCTCTCGCTCAGCCTCCTTTCAGACGCGTGTTTGACAGAAACCGGATAAAGGAGCTTGACAGGCAGGCAAAGGCGGAGGCGGAAACACTTCTGTCTGTTCCTGCGGACACCGCAAAAGCTCATGAGCAGGAGAAGGGAACTGAAAAGAAACCTTTCACCACAGCCCGGGCGTTTTTGCTGCAGCTGGTATTTATGATACCCGTCATTAATCTTGTGACGGCGCTTGTACTGTCCTTCGGCAGGTCGGGAGATGCCTCGGTCAGGGCCTACAGCCGTGGCTTTGTGATCTGGTCGGCGGTGTTTCTTTCGGCGGCGCTGTGTTTTTTTGCAGTGAGCTATTTTACAGAACCTGCTCACAGCGCAGTCTTTTTGCGGCTTGCATCCGTATTCCGGCACTGATACTGTTTTCCGATTAAAAGCTGACACTTTTAATCGGAAAAGGCGCCGCCCCAGGCTGTGCCCATCTGTGCATATGCACAGATGACGTTTCATGCAAACTCCGACGCGCTGACGCGCTATTAAAAGCAGACTGTGTCTGCTTTTAATGGGAGTTAAGTATGAGGAACAGGACGAACTGAAAAAACGTCAATGCTCATACCCTTAAAAAATCAACATATTAAAATGACCGCCTTTATTGACTCTGTTCTGAAAGACTGAGGATCAGCCTTCCGAAGCCCTGTCAATAAAGGCGGTATTATTATTCCTGATATAGTACTGATATCATATAGCCTTGACAACGGTCTTTGGCGCTGATGCAGCGCAGCTCGTATCTTTATAGCCCAAGTGTCCGATATCAGTATACGTCGGACAGGAATGTGTTTTTGATATCCTGGAATACCCTCTGGCAGTTGTGCTTGTCCTTGTACGTAAAGAACTCTGAGGTCATCTTTGAATATGCCTCGGGCTGGGGAAACGCATCGGCCATTTCCTTTGCAAGGTATTCTGTCAGCTTGTCCTGGTCAAAGAACATCCTGCCAAAGCTGTTCTTTGAAAGACCCTCGTTCTTGAATTCCTGAGGTACGGGAAGTCCCGGCGGAAAATAATATGCAACAGGCTTGTCAAGATATGCAAAGCGGTACTGCAGGTCCGAGAAGTCGGTGATAAGCAGGGATGCTTTTTTTACAAGCTCGTTCTGGTCTGTGTCATAGTATGAATAAAAGCTTATCCTGTCTCCGGTCTGGAACAGCTTGATGAACTTTTCAACAGAATAGGGCATCAGCACGCCGAGATGATATCCGTATTTTTCAAGGGCGTCACGCAGCCTCTGGTCAGACAGCAGAGCGTTATACGCGCGGAAAAATCTGCTTTCGGAAAATTTGTAATAATCCGAGTTCTCATATATACAGAACTGTCTCCTGTCCCCGGGGGAAAGCAGTATCAGCCGTTCTTTTTCATCGATCAGTCTGTCAAGGCTGGGGTACCCTGTGACCCGGACCATAGAGGGGTCATAGTCGTACACGCTTTTGAGGATATGTTCCTTTTCCTTCTGTGATGCGCAGAAGAAAAGCTGAGTGTTGTCCCGGATACGGTTATCGAACTGTGCAGAGGCATAGGTGATAAAGAAATTCTTTACGGAGACTATGTTTGCCCTGAACAGATCCTTCAGCATCAGCAGGTCCTTTTTTGAAAACTGCAGCGACTCATAGACGTCGCAGTCAGACGCAAAGATGATATCGGCGCAGAGCGCGTATTGCTTTGCCTTCTTTGAACCGATCTCAAGCACGCTGCCGTATTCTTCTCCGTTAAGATGATCGTACTCCTCGGTCCAGCGCCTTGCGCAGAAGAACACACTGACTTTTTCGTTTTGCTTGCGCTTTGCAATATAGCGGAACAGAACGCTCCCGTTGCCGTTTATGCCCGTTTCGTCATAGAACATAAGGTATTTTGCGTCCGCCTTTTCCGCAAGCATACTCTGAACGTTTTTTCTCAGCTGGCGGTAATACAGGGATTCGGAAAGACTTACAAAAGCCCCCGCATCTGACATGAACTTGCTTTCGCACATCCTGAGCAGGGTGGAGGTCGAGCGGCGTATTACCAGCGACTGTGACTTTCTGTCGTAGGTCAGCACCCTGTCAAGGAAGGTCCAGTAGCTGCTTTTGACGGCGGTCGAAAGACGTGAGAAAGTGCCGTTGAAGGTCATTCCGATACGGAAGGAAAGGTTGCGGTACTTTACGGTAAGATATACCATGTCGATCTTTTTGCCGCTGCTTACAGGCACAAAGAACCGGAAGGAATATCGCTTGAGGAATGGTATATCAAAGAATTTTCTCAGTGTGTAGACATCCGACTTGAGAACGGAGGTGCGTTCGCCGTTAACCGTGACAAAGACGCTGAACTCATTGCTTTCAAGGAAGGAACAGCCGTTGAGCCGCGCGTCGATATACAATCCGCTGCTGTCATAGTTTATGGCCGTGATGTCGGCGGTTATTTCCTTGGAGGTGCCCACAACGGCTTTCTTGTAATGAGCGACCATCTCGCCGCTGAGAGTCCTTTTTTCAAGCCGTCCGGCAGAATTGAGATAGCTTTTTTCTGCTGACTCCTTCGGCAGTACAAGGTCAATGTCAGGCCGAAGCTCGGGCTGCTTGTACTTAAGCCGCAGAAGCCGGAATGACATCTCTTCGTCAAGGTCGCAGAGTCTGTAGATCGCCTTATTGAGTATCACGGCGTCGTCGATGTATTTGAGTACCTCCGATACCTTGTCAAAGAACTCGTCTATAAAGCTGCCTATGATAACGTGCTTGAACCGTTCGTCGGAGTTCAGCGCAAATCTCATGGCTATGGCATATACCATGACGTTCTGTGCCAGCACGGATCCCGGGTAATTTATCATCATGGGGATAACGAGATCGTTTATCGTCTGGGTATAGAACAGTCTGCTGTACTGCGGGTCGTAGCGGAATGGCTCATGGTCTGACGGAAGTGTAGTGGTATAATAATGGGATGTTGAGAATATGTATGAATATGTATGAAGCAGGGCCTCGGTTATGAATTTCAGGTCTGACTGAAAAGCCAGTCCTTCGTCAAAGCTGAGCTGCATTGCGACCCTTCTGTGAAGGAAATAACATCCAAGCATAAGCACCAGCCTGTCCGGCGTTTCCTTAAGCTTGACGATACCGTTTTTTAAACCTTCAACATAGGGACGCGGCTCCTCGCCGGAGGGGGATATAACGGGCTGTATTGCAAGAACGGGTATCCTTCCTGTCTTAAGGGTCTTGTTCTGCAGTGTGCTGAAAGTCTTTTTTGAATACTCGCCGTAGTTGTCAGTATATACGATATAGCTTCCGGTACAGAGTGAGCGGGCATCATTGTACGCCTGAGCCTCGGACTGTCCGGCGGCGTCTACAAAGTAGATGTTTTCGGGATATTTTTTGTTATACTCGGTACAGAGCTTTAGTGTCTGTTCGTTGCAAAGCGAATCTATCAGTATGAGCTGAACGTTTTCTTTGAAATAGTTTTCATCGGCTGTGATAGAGCCGACTGCCTTTTCAAGGTGAGATTCGCTTTTGATAAGCAGGTTGATACTGTAAAAAAACTCTCTGGGCATGGCAGCCTCCAAAACAGAAACAAAGGTCGATCAATTCCGTACATCGTCTATACCATTATATTACATCAATACTTTAATGTCAATTTACAAAGATGTTACTGCCGGCGAGCCGCCGGTGGTGATTTCGCGCTGTCGCTCCACTGCGTTACACCTGAACTCGAACAGGATAATATTATTCCCGTGCCGTCTGGCGCGGGAGTAAAAGTAATCTGCCCGTGTTCAGAGCGAAACGCAGTGGAGCGACCGCCGCGAATCGGGAGCGCAGGCTCTGCGCCGCGAAATAGGGAGCGCAGGCGCAGTGAAACAAGTGCCCTTGGGGTGCTCTGCGCCGGAAACGCTCACTTCGTTCGCTCAATGAATAATGAATAACGAATAATGAACAGTGAATAATGCTTATCTGTATTTGACTCCCGCATAAACAGGCACGCCAGAGCATGGACAGCGTAAGAAATATAAAAATCCCGATGACAGCAGCCGGAAAGTGACCCGATTAAGGGTCACGGCGGCGGATGGGTACGGTATATGACGTGCCGTGAACCGCGGGAAAAATACTTTCCCGTCCGAGCCCAGAGCGAAACGGCAGTTGAGCGACCGCCGCGAATTGGGAGCGCAGGCTCTGCGCCGCGAATTGGGAGCGCAGGCTCTGCGCCGCAAGTTGCAGAAATAGGAAAAGTGTTGTATAATAGGAGCGGAAAATAATAATGCAGGTGATGACCGGATGAAAATAGGAAACGTAGAGATAAAGGGCTTTGCAGCGCTGGCACCTATGGCGGGAGTGACAGACAGGGCATTTCGTGAGCTTTGTGTCAGCTTTGGCGCGGCATACGTTGTGGGCGAGATGGTCAGCTCAAAGGGGCTGGTGTATCAGAGCGAAAAGACCCGTGAACTGCTGGAGCTTTCTGACGGTGAAAGACCCGCCGCCGTGCAGCTTTTCGGAAACGAACCCGACACAATGGCACAGGCGGCAGTTATCGCAATGGAGTATCATCCGGATATAATAGACATCAACATGGGCTGTCCTGCGCCGAAGATCGCCGGAAACGGCTGCGGCTCGGCTCTCATGAAGGACCCGCTTCTTTGCGGGGAAATTGTAAAGGCTGTAAAGAACGCCGTCCCTGTGCCGGTGACGGTAAAGATACGCAAGGGCTGGGACAAAAATTCCGTGAATGCCGTTGAGGTGGCGCAGATCTGCGAGGCCAGCGGCGCGGACGCCGTTGCCGTTCACGGCCGTACCCGGGAGCAGCAGTATATGCCCTCCGCCGACTGGGATATTATCAGACAGGTCAAAAAGGCCGTCAGCGTTCCGGTGATCGGCAATGGTGACGTGACCTGCGCCGCCGATGCCGCCGCTATGATGGAGCAGACCGGGTGCGATATGGTCATGATAGGACGGGGAGCGCTTGGCAACCCGTGGATATTCCGTGAGACCTCAATGCTCATCGGTCACGACAGACCTTCGATGCCCGTTTCGGCGGCGGAGCGTATTACTGTACTTCTGCGCCATGTCCGCACCATGTGCGAATACAAGGGCGAACCGGTGGCTATGCGTGAAGCCCGCAAACACGCCGCATGGTACTTCAAGGGCATGAAGGGAGCCGCCGCTCTGCGGAAAAGAGCGGTAGAGCTTGTTACATATAACGATCTTATAGAGCTTTGCCGGACTGTCGAATGCTGAAACTGCACCGATATACCATGGGTCGGGGCAATGACGTGACGGCAATTGCAGGGCGGATCCATAAGATACTTCACACTGTTAAAATTTCATTGAGCGGCCGCAGTGAGGGTTTCTTCCTGCTTTGATGAAATCAATATTTACGTAAATATTATTCACTGTTAATTGAGAGAGCAAAGTGAGCGTTTCCGTGTTATCACTGGATAACAGAATAATAAAGAAAGGGTCCGGTGTTTGTATGAGCTTTGAAAACAAACTGAAAAAGGTCTGTATCCTGACGGCGCTGTTGGGAGTGATAACCGGTCTGGGCTTCAATATAATTGACAAGGTGGGAAGACAGCGTTCCATCGCAAATATACCCGAGCCCGTACAGACTCCGGTTCATGACTATAACGCCATAGCAATAGACGATATGAGGGCGGCAGTGGAATATAAATATGAATATGACATCGAGGCCCTTGTTGTAAGCACCCATGACTACAATTCGGGCAGCTACGGTGATAAGATGGCCCCAAGGGATCTTGCCCTTGCCTGGGAGGCCGTTGCGCAGTACAACACCTATTATGACTTCAAGTGGTGGCAGAACAACAGGTTCGTGTATTTCAGTACAAACAAGGATCTTTCCATGATCTCGGAATACGGCGATGTGGGTACGATGCTGTCAAACAATCATATCGTCCCCGCCAACGATGAGATAAGATGGAAGCTGATGACCGTGCGCACCGGCGACCATATCCGTCTTAAGGGCTACCTTGTTGACATTGACGGCTACACACCCAGCGGAGGCATCTTTACCTGGCATTCCAGCACCAGCCGGTACGACAGCGGAAACGGAGCCTGCGAGGTAATTTATACCACATCTATCGAGTGGCTGTAAATAATAGATACTGTGTCCGCCTATGACAGCAGGTCAGGTATATATATCAAGTCCATCTGATTAATGCAGGTCAGATATACCATATTAATAGAATGGCTGTAAGAGCGGTGTCACGCCGTAAGTGCGGGTGAGTGAACGTGACATACTTACAGCCCGAATTACAGTCCGGGGATCTTCCGATACAGTCATCCGGAGCCGGCAGAATGTTGGCAGCGGGACGCAATGGGGAGTGTCCGGTAATCAGAATGTACTACGAAAGGTTTCCGGTATGGAACATTATTGCCGCAAGAGCCGCAAGGGGTGCAGTCTCTGCCCGCAGGATACGGGGACCTAAGGTCGTTATTTCGGCACCGCTCTGAGTGAGCAGAGCGACTTCGGATTCTTCAAATCCTCCCTCGGGTCCGGTGAATATGGCGATGCTTTTGTCCTCCGGAAGAAGCGCACGGTCAAGGGGCTTTCCGCCGCCTTCATAGAACATTATGGAGCGGTCAAAGGAGCCCAGCTCTTTTGCGGCGGCGGTGAGGGTCATCATTTCGTCGACCTCAGGAATGATGGCGCGCTGTGACTGCATGGCGGCCTGGTGAGCTATTTTCTGGTATCTCTCTATTTTCTTGTGAGCCGCGGCGCCGTCGGGACGGGAGATGCATCTGTCGGTAAGCACCGGTACGATGCGGCATACTCCCAGCTCAACCGACTTCTGGATGACGCTTTCCATCTTGTCGCCCTTTGTAAGAGCGGCAAACAGTGTCACCTCTACACTCGGCTCGTGGGTACATTCCTCTTTTGACACCTCACGAACCAGTACGCCTTCGGGGCTTATGCGCTCGATTTTGCAAAGGTGCTCCGTCCTGCTGCTGTCGCACAGGGTGATGACCTCGCCCACGGACATTCTCAGGGCCTTTGAGATATGACGGGCGTCTTCGCCGGTGATGAGATGCGTCTCTTCCATGGTGTCAGTAAAAAACCAGTCCATTTTAATTTCTCCGTTCTTTTCGGAAGTGCTGTACCTGTCCGGCGCAGACCGGTGAGTCCGTACTGTTCAGGGAAGTTTATTTCAGCGGTTCCTCGGTATAGTTTATTGTTCCCCCAGCCTTTCAGACCGGCGGGATTCTTTTTTACTTATGAGTTTTTTCAGTCTTTGCAGCCGCAGCCGGTTGTAGCGCTGAATGAACACAAAGGGCAGGTTGCCCAGAAGTACAAGAAGACTTATTATAAGTCCGGCGGGAAGCCTGTTTATTATCAGTACAGGAATTACACACAGGCTGTTCATCCTGTGGTTCCATTCGCCCCGACAGGTCTCCGCTATGAATTCGTCAAGGTATTCCGCCGATACATCGTCCAGATGTTCCTTTGAGAACCCGTTTTTACCCACATGCTGGGGCAGGAGGTCCTTCCACCGGTTTATTCTGAGAACGGAGGAATAGAATCTTCCGTCCCGTTCCCATGTACGGGGTCTGAACATACGTCTGCGGGGAGAAAGGGCCTCTTCATTCATTCCTATACAAATAAGAAAGGAAACAAGGTGCCATATCCCGCAGGATACTGTGTTGACGATGATTACCGCAGCGAATGGGCATCCGCTCAGCATGGCATGACCTCCCGGCTGATAAAACATTATAATCCATTTCATGTCCATAATTGTTAAGAAACAGTGAATTTATCCGGTGCTCCTTTGGGGTCCGGACCGCTTGCACCCTGTGGAGGTGGGTCTATGATCGACAGAATAATTATCACGGAACCGGCATCGGCGGATGAAGCCGCCGCTCTTGCCGCAGAGCTGGTATCTCTGCTGAAAGAAAGACATCTTTTTGTCTCGACCGCCGAAAGCCTGACCGGAGGTCTCATATCACAGCTCATCACGTCGGTCCCTGGGGCGTCTGAGGTGCTTGAGTGCGGAGTGTGTTCTTATTCCAACCGCATCAAGCATGAGGTTCTTGGAGTGAATGAGGACACGCTGAAACTGTACAGCGAATACAGCCCTCAGTGCGCCCTTGAGATGGCACAGGGAGTGCGGTCTCTTGCGGGAGCCGACATCGGTATTTCCACCACGGGAATCGCCGGTCCCGGCGGCGGCACTCCGGAAAAGCCTGTGGGTACAGTATATGTAGGAATAGCCGCAAAAAATGACAAAAGAACATATCTTCTGAACATTGACGGCTCACTGGGACGCAGCGGGATACGGATGGCCGCCGCTGCGGCGGCGCTGAAGCTTGCAATAACCCTTGAATTTTGAGTTAGGAATTAGGAGTGAGGAGTTATAAAATGTGGAATTTGGAAAGTGGAATTATATCAGTTATGAGTTAGGAGTGAGGAGTTAGGAGTGAGACGTGTAAAGTGTAAAGTCAGGACATAGGTAAGTGAAGAGTGTCAGGACATAGGTAAGTCCTGTAGAAAGCAGCTGGAAAGAGAAACGCTCACTTCGTTCGCTCAATGACCGGCGAGCGCAGTGAAACAAGTGCCCTTGGGGTGCCGCCGGTGGTGACTTCACGCTCCGATTCAGCAGCATCCGGAAGTCATGTACCGCGGTTACGGCTTTAGCAGAATAGGAATATTTTATTATTGGTGCGGAAATAAAAGTATTCTGTCCGAATTCAGAGCGAAACGGCAGTTGAGCGACAGCGCGACCGGCGAGCCGCCGGTGGTGACTTCACGCTCCGGTTCAGCAGCATCCGGAAGTCATGTGCCGCGGTTACGGCTTTATCAGTGTCGGCATTTTTTATATGATTGCCGTGGGAGTAAACTTTCCGACCCGACCCCAGAGCGGAGTGTTAACGGAGCGACCGCCGCGAATCGTCCAGTGCGGTCACGCACCGCGAACATGGGGTGCGGGTCTCCAGTGGAGACCTCTGCCGCAGGCAGAAGCACCGACCGAGCCGACAGGCGAGACCCCAGCGTCACGCTGGCGGTGTAACAAATAAGCTAAATAATGAAATGTTTTTATTAAAAATATTGTAAAAATGTGTGAAAAGCTATTGATTAACGAGCGACATTGTGTTAAAATGTTAATTGAATTATCATGCTTTCATGTATTCGAAAACCAAATATGAAAAATTGATACTATTGGAATGGAGATGATCGACAAATGGCAAGAAGTGCGGGTATACTCATGCCCATCACAGCCCTTCCGTCACCCTATGGCATAGGTACCATGGGACAGGCGGCGTATGACTTCGTAGACTTTCTTAAGGCTTCGGGTCAGCAATACTGGCAGCTGCTGCCGGTAGGTCCTACCAGCTACGGCGATTCACCCTATCAGTCATTCTCGACCTATGCGGGCAATCCCTATCTGATCGACCTTGACAAGCTCTGTGATGAAGAGCTTCTCGTCAAGGAGGATCTGAGAAAGATCGACTGGGGATCAAACGAGCAGTATGTAGATTACGAAAAGATCTACAATGAGCGTTTCAAGGTACTCAGGCAGGCGTATGAAAACTTCAAGTCAAGGGACCAGCAGGAATACTGGGACTTCATGCGCGACGAGGATCGCTGGCTGACCGACTATGCTCTGTATATGGCCGTCAAGAAGCTTTTTGACGACAAGCCCTGGACAGAGTGGCCGGATCACCTTATCAAGTACAGAAACCCAGATACCATAAATCACTACCTGAACTACCTCTTTGAGGACGTAATGTTCTGGAAATTCGTACAGTTTGTATTCTACAAGCAGTGGAAAGAGCTGAAGCAGTACGCAAACGACAACGGCATCAAGCTCTTCGGCGATATGCCCATCTACGTTGCAATGGACAGCGCAGACACCTGGGCAAACCCCGAAGTCTTCTGGCTTGACAACGAGCTCAAGCCTGTATGTGTTGCAGGATGTCCTCCGGATTATTTCTCAGAGACAGGTCAGCTTTGGGGCAACCCGCTGTATGACTGGATCTATCTTGAGGAGACCGGATTTGACTGGTGGATCAGACGTGTTGAGTGCGCATCAAAGATGTTCGACATCACAAGGATCGACCACTTCCGCGCATTCGATCAGTTCTACGCCATCCCCTACGGCGCAGAGACCGCCATCAACGGCGAGTGGCTTGACGGCCCCAACATGAAGTTCTTCAGAAGGATGAAGCAGCGCTTGGGCGATGTTCCGATCATCGCAGAGGACCTTGGCCACATGACTCCCGGCGTTATCAAGCTGCTTGAGGAATCAGGCTATCCAGGAATGAAGATCCTGGAGTTCGCTTTTGATTCACGCTCCGACAGCAACTATCTGCCCCACAACTACACAAAGAACTGTGTCTGCTATACCGGTACCCACGATAACGATACCATCATGGGCTGGCTGAAGACCATCAAGAGAAGGGACTTTGAGTTTGCAAAGGAGTATTGCCACCTGAACAAGACCGAGGGTTACAATTGGGGCTTTATCCGCACCGCTTATGCAAGCGTCAGCGATTACGCAATAGTTCAGATGCAGGATGTTCTGGGTCTTGGGGGCGAGGCAAGAATGAACGAGCCTTCCACCCTTGGCGGCAACTGGACATGGAGAATGAAGGCAGGAGCCATCAACTCCAAGATCTCTAAAAAACTATATCATTTGTCAAAAATATACAGAAGGCTGGAGGATGACAAAAAAATGAAGAAAAATGCCATTATCGACAACCTCGTGCTTACCGCAAAGAACGAGTACTGTAAAGAGCTCAATGAGCTTTCACCCGCTGAGCTTCACGAAGCACTTGGTAAAGCAATGATGGGCGCCATTTCTGAAAAATGGGCTGACAGCAAGAGAAATCACGCCGAACACCGCCGTGCATACTATCTCTCCGCTGAGTTCCTTATGGGCCGTATGATGTACAACAACCTTTATGCAATGGGCGTTCTGGAGCACACCAAGAAGCTGCTTGCAGAGAAGGATATCGACATCAACGTATTTGAAGAGATCGACGACGCCGCTCTCGGCAACGGCGGTCTTGGCAGACTTGCTGCCTGCTTCCTTGATTCCGCTGCAACTCATGACGTTCCTCTTGACGGCTATGGCATCCGCTATAAGTACGGCCTGTTCAAGCAGGAGATCCGCAACGGTTATCAGGTAGAGGTTGCTGACGACTGGCAGCGCTTTGGCGATCCCTGGTGCATCAAGAGAGCCGAGGATACCGTTATTGTTGATTTCGCCGACCAGAGTGTAAAGGCTGTTCCCTATGACATGGCCATTATCGGTACCGGCACAGACAACATCAACACCCTGCGTCTCTGGGAGGCAGAGGCCGTAAGCGACTTCAACTTCCTTGAGTTCAACAACTGTCAGTATGACGCTGCCGTTAAGGACAAGAACGCCGCCGAGAATATCTCAAAGGTACTCTATCCCAACGACAACAGCCACGAGGGCAAGGTCCTCAGACTGAAGCAGCAGTATTTCTTCTCATCCGCATCACTGCAGGATATCCTCAAGAGATACAAGCAGAGACACGGCACAGACCTCTCACACTTTGCAGAGGAGACCGTTATCCAGCTTAACGATACACATCCCACCATCTCCATCCCCGAGCTTGTAAGACTTCTTACAAAGGAAGGCTGTGACTTTGACTGGGCTCTCGGCGTTGCTCAGAAGACCTTTGCATATACCAACCACACCGTAATGCAGGAGGCTCTTGAGAAGTGGAGCATTGACCTGATGAAGAGCATCATTCCTGATGTTTATGATATTATCGTAAAGATCAACGACCGTCTGGTTGCCGATCTTACCGCAAGAGGCTATGCAGAGCCCATCGGCAAGGTAAAGAAGGGCGAGACCCCCAAGACCAAGATGGACAACATGGTCATCATCGACGGCGAAAGAGTTCACATGGCTCGTATGGCTACCTATTGCTCCAGCTATGTTAACGGTGTTGCCGCTATCCATACCCAGATCCTTAAGGACGATACCCTCAAAGAGTGGTACGAGCTCTATCCCGAGCGCTTCCAGAACAAGACAAACGGCGTAACTCAGCGCCGCTGGCTTGCACTGTGCAACCCCGAGCTCTCCGAGTTCATCACCGACCTCATCGGCAAGAAGTGGATCAGGAACCTTGACGACCTCAAGAGACTTGAAGCTCATATCACCGACGAGAACGTTGACAAGTTCAACGGCATCAAGTATCAGAAGAAGAAGGAGCTCTCCGAGTTCATCCAGAAGCATGACGGCGTTTATATCGATCCCGACTTTATGTTCGACATCCAGGTAAAGCGTCTGCATGAGTACAAGAGACAGCTCATGAACGCCTTCTCCATCATGGCTATCTACTTCCGCCTGAAGGAAGGCAAGCTGCCCAACTTCACTCCCACCGCATTCATCTTCGGCGCAAAGGCCGCTCCCGGCTATGCAAGAGCAAAGGCTATCATCAAGTTCATCAACGAGATAGCTAACCTCGTAAACAATGATCCCGAAGTAAACAACAGAATGAAGGTCGTCTTCGTTTCCAACTATAACGTATCCTATGCCGAGAAGATCATTCCCGCTGCCGATATCCACGAGCAGATCTCTACCGCAGGTACAGAGGCTTCCGGTACCAGTAACATGAAGTTCATGATCAACGGTGCCGTTACTATCGGTACATGGGACGGTGCTAACATCGAGATCGCCGAGAACGCAGGCATCGAGAACGAGTACATCTTCGGCGCAAGAGTTGAAGAGATCAACGAGATCAAGGATACCTATGATCCCAAGAAGATCTATGACGAGAACGATGAGGTCAAGAGAGTTATCGATACCCTTATCGACGGCCGCTTCTCCGACGACGGCGCAACCGGCGAGGGTTCCTTCAAGGAGCTGCATGATTCTCTGCTTGAAGGCGCAAGCTGGCATCAGGCTGACCACTACTTCATCCTCAGAGACCTGCCCGAATATATCGAGACCAAGGTCCGTGTCAACAACGACTATAAGGACAGAAGAGCATTTGCAAGAAAGTGCCTGATGAACACCGCAAATTCCGGTCAGTTCTCATCAGACCGTACCATCCTCCAGTATGCTACTGAGCTGTGGAAGGTAAAATAATTGAACCTTGTGGGTAATGCCCAGGCCGGTTCAATGATCTGACAAAAACAAAAGCAGGAACAGGCTCAATGGGGCTTGCTCCTGTTTTTTATATTTGCTGAAAAATATGGGTATCAAGTCGATTCAGCAAGTGATCGATCTGTTCAGAAAAATTTTATAGTCATAGAAGTCATACTTAACTCCCATTAAAAGCAGACATAGTCTGCTTTTAATAACGCGTCAGCGCGTCGGAGTTTGCATGAGATGTCATCTGTGCGTATGCACAGATTGGCGCAGCCTCGGGCGGCGCCTTTTCCGATTAAAAGTGTCAGCTTTTAATCGGAAAACAGCATCAGAGGGCTGCCAAAGGCAGAAGCGCCGGACGGAGAGCCTACACTTTCAATTTTGCTTTGGAAACGGATAAGGCAGCGATACAAAGCTTGTTACCAAAACATAATCGTCCGGTGCGGGTGCGGGTGTCCGGTGGACACCTCTGCCGTAGGCGCCCGAAGGAAGTGCCCTTGGGGTACAGAATCACCGACCGAGCCGACAGGTGAGACTACGCATCAGACAGATGAGATCCGGGGACATCGAAGTCTGTTGTAGAGGATCAGTATAAATATTCTCCGCCGGTCCTTAAGAGAATGACCGCACTGCCGCAGATAAACTCATTGTTCATAGTATTATAAAAAAAGTCATATCGCATGACGGAATGATTTTTGGGAAAATGTTACGAAACGCCACGTAACGGGTAAAATAATGTTGAAATAAAGTATGGTTTGTGATACAATTAACGAATATGGAATCAGCGTACTTGTAAATTGTCGGCGGCTCCTGCGGCTGCAGCGGCGGAGCGGTCTGTGAACGGCGGTGATCGGTTTGACAGAAAGCGAGTTTCAGGAATGTATTATTACAATGGGATATCGCTACAACGAAAAATCAAAAACGGCCTTCAATACCTTTGAGGGCTTTCATAATCTGATAAACTTCGGCGGCGCAGAAAGCCGCTATCTGATGCGCCTTGAATGCGGTCTTGCCGAGGGAGTGCAGCCGGATGAGGTGGAAGAGCTTCTGCGGCAGTTCCACAGCGAATTCAAAGAGAGTGTTTCGCATACCGCTCTCAAGCGCAGATATATCGTTATCGAGCTGAAAAAGACCATCGACTCCGGAATAGACCGGGAGTCCCTCAAGACCCTGGTGCATTTTATAACGGAGCTGTGCAAAAGCGGAAAGATCATCCCCCTGTGCCGTGTATGCGGACGCAGCAGAAAAACCGGAGTGTATATCGTGGGCACGGAGGCCATGCCTATTTGCGACGCATGTGTCGTGCGCAAGCGCCGTCTCTATGAAAAGAGAAGAGATCTTTTTGAAAAGAAAAAGCAGCACATGGCCGGAGGACTGGCGGGAGCCGTTTTCGGCGCCATGCTGGGTGCAATGATCTATATTCTGATGTACCAGCTCACGCCTCAGTTTATCTATAATAATATTCCCGGGGCAAGAGGGACGTGGAGTATTTTTATTGTTATACTTTCCTTCTGCGGATTTGTGGTGACGGGACGAAGGGCCACCAAAAAGAGCGGCGTGATATGCAGCATCATTTCAGTTCTGATATTTGCGGTATCGGAGTATGCCGCAATGGTGCTGGAGACTGCGATATACATTGAGAGAGAGGGCGGCGGCATCGCCGTTTCAGAATCTATAGGCATTACAAATTCCGGTCTTATGGATGCATCGGCTGCGGCGACCCTGCTGCCCGAGGTCAGTATTGGCATTATTGTGATACTGGCGGCAGGAGCGGTGTATTTCCTCAAAAGGGCGCTGACCCGTCCTATGAAGATCTCAGGGAACCTGCTGTAAATAATATAAAAAAACTTCAGGGGCGCCGATATTTCGGCGCCCCTGAAATGCCTCCAACTATATTAAAGAAAGAGTGGGTCAGCGTTTTTTGCGCGGACACAATATGTTGTGCGTGGAACAACTTTGTTGTGGATATCATGTATACATTATATTGCATTTCTTTCCCCGGGTCAAGAGAAAGGCGAAGATCCGGCTCAAAATAATCAACAAATTTTCGGCTTGTTTTTTGTAAGGCTGAGAAAACGGATCAAAAAGAAAAGCGCCCCGGTCTTCGTCGGGGTGCTAAACTTTGAATAAATATAAAGTAAGGGGATGGAGGAGGTCCAGGACAAACCACAACTGTTTGCCTCTGTATAATTAAATTATAGCACAATAATGCGTACAATTGTTAATGGGCTGTAAATAAGTTTTAAAGATTTATCGTTACTGCCTGCGAAAAAAAGAAAAAACAGTAAAAAACTGACGCATCAGGGACGGTTCTTCTTGATTTAAGCGGGATTATAGTGTATAATAGCAATGAATTTTTTTATAGGAGAGGTAAGACCAATGTATAATGATCTGATGGATACCATAGGCTTTGTTGCCGGATATGACAGCGACGTAGCTGCGGCAATGAATGACGAGCTGCTCAGACAGCAGAGAAACCTTGAACTGATAGCTTCCGAAAACATCGTTTCACCGGCAGTAATGGCTGCAATGGGTTCGGTATTGACCAATAAGTATGCCGAGGGTTATCCCGGCAAGAGATACTACGGCGGATGCCAGTATGTTGACGTGGTAGAGGACATTGCCCGCAAGCGCGCCTGTGAGCTTTTCGGAGCAGAGTTTGCAAACGTGCAGCCCCATTCCGGCGCTCAGGCAAATACCGCGGTTTATTTTGCTATGCTGCAGCCCGGGGATACCGTAATGGGCATGACCCTTTCCGAGGGCGGTCACCTTACCCACGGCTCACCGGTAAATATTTCCGGCAAATACTTCAACTTTGTATCCTACGGCGTTGACCCGGTAACTCACGTTATCGACTATGACAAGGTATATGAGCTTGCAATGGAGCACAAGCCGAAGATGATCGTATGCGGCGCCAGTGCATATCCCAGAATCATCGACTTCAAACGCTTCCGTGAGATCGCCGATGCCTGCGGAGCTTACCTTATGGTAGACATGGCCCATATTGCAGGTCTTGTTGCTGCAGGCGTACATCCCAATCCCGTACCCTATGCTCACTTTGTTACCACCACCACCCACAAGACCCTGAGAGGTCCCAGAGGCGGTATGATCCTTTGCGGAGAAGAATATGCAAAGGATATCAACAAGGCAGTATTCCCCGGAACACAGGGAGGCCCCCTGATGCACGTTATCGCCGCAAAGGCCGTATGCCTGGGCGAAGCTCTGAAGCCCGAGTTCAAGACTTACGGCGAGAACATCGTAAAGAACGCAAAAGCTCTTGCCGACGGACTTCTCAAGAGAGGAAACAAGCTGGTCTCCGGCGGTACCGACAACCACGTTATGCTGCTTGACCTGACCGAGAGCGAGGTCACAGGCAAGGAGCTGGAGCGCAGACTGGATGAGGTCCAGATCACCGCAAACAAGAACACTGTTCCCAACGAGCAGAGAAGTCCCTTCGTTACCAGCGGCGTACGCATCGGTACTCCTGCAGTCACAACAAGAGGTCTGGGCGTTGAGGAGATGGACAGGATCGCAGAGTTCATCACTCTTGCTCTCAACGACTTCGACGCAAAGGCAGACTATATCCGCAGCGGCGTAAACGAGATCTGCGAGAAGTTCCCCCTTTACAAATAATTAACGGATATTTATTTACGGGCGTATGGCTTATTTTGGGCTGTACGCCTTTTTTTCTGGATGACCCGGGTTTTCGGAACGCTGTGGTCCTACTTTTTTCATAATAAAGTCGGAAAGATTATATAAAGGGAGCCATAACATAAAATAATTTCTACAATATGACGTATTCATGAATAATCTATTGACAAAACGGAAATATGAGATACAATAATATAAAAAGGGGCAGTTGACGGCGTTATGAAGTGAGATTATGACAGGAGGGCTTAATATGAACAAAAGTAAGTATCGCAGCAAAAAGGGTTTTACATTGGTTGAGCTTGTGGTGGTTATTGCCATCCTTGGCATACTTGCGGCAATCGCTGTGCCGGTAGTATACAACATACTGGGCCATTCATCGGAGACCGCAGAGAAGAGTGACGCTTCGGCGCTCAATATGGCCTGCAAGGACTATTATGCCGCAGTCGTTGCCGGATCGGTTAATTCCTCATCCCCCCAGGGTTCATCACAGAGCGGACTTCCCGGCCCGAATGCCTCTGCCTCCCAGAGAAAAGCGGCGGCTGACAATGCGACGGTGATCAATGCCTGCGAGTTTGCGGGACTGGACAAGATCAAAACCCAGATCCAGTCGGGACAGAACAATTACGGCTATGACAGCACAGGAACCGTTCAGCAGAAGACCGCTTCAAACAAGCTTATCACGGCGAGTACAAAGCTTTCGGAAATAATGTGAATCTGCAGAGGAGAGCCGGGCGGCTCTCCTTTTTTGACGGGAACCGGTCCGGTTTCCGGGATGGTAAAGACCGGTGATTTTGCGTAAATGTGAACCTGATTTTTGAAGGGAAATGCTGCCAAAAGGGTTTCTGAACAGAAATCGGGAAGGAAATTTTAAAAAAATATTGAAAATTTCTAAAGAAAAATCGATTAAATATGAACACGATATTAACAGTTAACAAATGATTCATAAATAGAATTCGTCATATAAAACAAAAATTCATCGACGTGTGGTGCAATACAAACTAAAAAGGGGTAATGTTTAACTGCTCGCAGCCAAACACTTGGCAGTGTGCACAAAAATACAAGCTTATGTTTTACTAAAAATTTGAAAAAATTTCGAAAAAAAGTATTGACATTTTGTTAATAAAGAGTTAATATATAATCAACAAATGAACACGGTGCTCCACCCTTCAGAGGATCGGGTTCGAAAAAAAAATTTATTAAAGAAAGAGGTAATTCATCATGACTCTCCAGCAGAAACTGCTCGCTAAGCAGAGCAAAAAAGGTTTCACCCTCGTTGAACTCGTAGTTGTTATCGCTATCCTCGGTATCCTGGCTGCAATCGCTATCCCCGCAGTTATCGGTATCATCAACAGCGCTAACGAATCACAGCAGAAGTCAGACGCTTCTTCACTCAGTAACGCATGCAAGGACATGTACGCTGAAGTTGTTTCAGGCACTCTGAACTCCAGCTCACCCAAGGCCTTCACCGGTCTGCCGCCTGCCAATGCTTCCGCTTCTGCAAAGAAGACCAAGGCTCTGGCTCTTACTGTTACCGACGCTATCACCTATGCAGGTCTTGATACCCTTAAGGGCAAGGTTGGCGACTTCGTTTATGACAAGAACACCGGCACAATCTATGGTAAGGACGACAGCGGCAAGCCCGCAGCTGCTACTAACGTAGTTGCTCTGACCACAAAGATGTCTGATCTTGGTTACAAATAATTCCTGACGGATTATTTAACAGCTACATACAAAGGCCCGGAATTGATTTCCGGGTCTTTGTTTTTTTGAACAAGACAAAACAGAAAGGTCCGTGTCTGTTTGTGGGAAAAAACATAGTCAGGTGTCTTATTGCATAAATAATAGCTTTAAAAACTAACTATATGCACAAAATACCAAGAATCAAAAATTAATTATTGAAATATATATTTTTTTGTGATAAGATAACAAAAGGGATATTATAACTGCACCTATGTCCTGCGGCTTTTGCAGAGCATGATGCGGTTCTGATATTTGTCGGATGAAACAACAACAATCGTACAAAATTTTTAAGAGTGTGGTGTGTTTATGAAAAGTGTAGCAACTGTAATGCAGCTGACACGAAGCCTGCTTATCCTTACTCCTGCCGAGTACGATAAGCCCGAGGGCGGCATGTCCAGCAAAAAAAGGGGAGGCGCAGTGCCTACCAACTTCAGTGTTCCTCAGATCTTTGAATTGAACGAATCCCTTAAGGAGCGTCCCTTTGAAAAGTCCGAGGAGCTCGCAGCCTTTGTAAAACGCTGTGCCGAAAGCGTAAACATGGATCTCGGCGAAATCTTCCTTTGTATCGAGGATGAAGACATCCTTATCACCAAGGAATACAAGCATCATGTAGAATCAAAAGACAAACTGCTGCTTACATACGCCCGTGTTGAAGCAGAGGCTGTTCTTCATGCCGAAGTTGAAAAGTACACTATTCTTAACTTTGAATACGGCCAGCAGTACGGCAAGGCCAACAAGACCGAGGATGTTTCCGCATCCCTGTTTGCAATGAATACCGGACTTCTTACCGATATCCGCGCAAACTTCTCTGCAGCCGGCCTTAAGATCATCAAGGTCACTCCGCCTATCGCAGGTATGCTCTTTACCGCAAAGGCCGATCTTAACTCCGCAACAAGAGCCATCGCTCTTATCAGCATGGACTTTGCCGCAACAAGACTGGTGGTTCTTCACAACGGCGCTCCCGTTTTCCAGCAGTCCTTCTCCAGTGTGCTTGAGGATGTTGCCGAAATGCTCATGCTTGAGTTCGGTATCAGCAAGCTGGGCGCTATCGACCTTATCCGTCAGGAGGGTCTTGGCGTATGTAACAAGTGCAATAACGCAACAACCAGAAAGCAGACCATGTCAATGCTGGAAAGCGCTGCCGGCGAGATACTCAGAAACCTCAGAATGGTCATCTCTACCATGCGTCTTGACATCGACCAGATTGTTCTCTGCGATGCCCTGGCAAAGCTGCCCAGCATCAGCGCGTTCTGCCGTCAGGTAGGTCTGACCGCTCCTATGGAGAAGGTAACCAACCTCTTCTCCGGTCAGTCTCAGCCCCCGAGAGTTACCCAGTCCGCTTCACAGCGTGGATTTGACGCCGTTTCCTTCATCACTCTTAACGGCATTCTTACCATGCCTCTGGGCGAAGCTAACCTGCTTCAGGGCCAGACAAACATCCTTTCCGCAATGGCTAAGGACAGCGGCAGCAAGGTGGGCAATCTCGTGGCCGGAGCCTTGGGCTTCGTTGCAGCAGTCTGGATGATCGCCATCTCTGCCTGGTGGATCGCTCTTCAGATCCAGCAGAACAATGACGAAAATACCCTTAAGGACGAGCGTTTCAAGTATGCCGAGGATCTTATTGCAAGAGAAAAGACGGCTACAGAGCTGACTACCAATATGGCTACCAACCTTGAAACACTTCCCACGACAAAATATAAAATGTCCGTGATCGTTGACCATATCTACAAAGAAGTGGTCGAAAAGACACTGGTAACCAAAAGCATTTCCCTCATCAAGGATACAAATACGGAGACCGAAAAAGAATTCGTTTCCGTTGATGTCGAAACAAATGTCAAAAACTACGACTCGTTTGTTGCTCTCAAGGATAAGATCGAAAGCGCCGGATTCTTCAGCGTCAGCGAGGAGCTCACAATCGCAAAGAACGACGACCTCAACCCCGAGGCCAAGAACATCACATACGATCTTGAGATGCAGCTCAACGTGACCGAAAAGGGCTTTGAAACAGCCAAGCTGTCAGATGCAGAGCAGAAGGCTCAGGAGGAGAAGCTCCAGAGCGGCGGAGCAGCTGCAAACGGTACTGCTGCTGGCACCACCGAGACTTCACAGACCTCGGATGCTTCGTCTGCGTCTTCCGCTGAGAGTTCTGCATCCTGACGGACTGACTGACGGAACGGTTTCACATCGGAAAGCCCAAAGGATCTAAAGCAAAGATCAATTCTTGACGGAGGTAAACAATAATGAATAATAAAAAGCAGCTCAAAATTTCAGGCTTTATTATTGCAATAGCGGTCATACTGGTAATGAGTATCATCTTTCTGATCGCTGTGCAGGTACCCTTTATACAGAATTATGACGGTTATCAGGACAACCATGCTTCTGCCACAAGCAAGATCAATTACTACAATTCTTATCTGGACAATTCTGCCACTGTTGAGAGCAATATCGCCAGCATGATGGAAGAATATCAGAAAAAGAACCCCATCCTCTATTCAAACGCTACCAAGACTCCTAACGAGATCAGATCCATCCTCAAGAATCTCAAGTTCGAGATCACCTCGCTGTCTATCAGCACAGGTAACGAGGACGCTCTTGGAAGAACTACCGTTGAAGGCGGACGTCTTTTCTCAACCAGCATCAACTTCAGATTCTCGGGAACAAAGGAAGACCTTAAGAAGTCTCTCGATTATCTTGAGCTGAAGGCCGACGGTGCATACTACATCAACGGAATCGATGCAGAGCCTTACATCGCCAGCAATTCCGCTGCCGGCACCACTTCCGGAGAAGATAATTCAGTGACCAGTGTTGCTACCACAACCAGCAAGACCGCAAAGTATGACTATACGGTTTCCATGAGTCTGTATTACTTTGAGATGGTTGATCTTGAGGCGGCTGTATCTTCTTCCCAAAGCTCAACCTGATGAATCAGAGGACTGATATTTATGCAGCCTTTTGAATACCTGACAAGCACAGCCGGCGTTATATGGACTGCCGTCTGTGTCCTGTCCGGCGTGCTCCTGACATGGCTGTACTACAGGGTCATCAACCGTATCCCGGCCAAATGGCTGTGCGATTACAACGAGACCCCTTCGCCGGAGCTTCTCTCCGGAAACCGTGTCAGATATGCCGGATCGGGTATTGTTATGTCCATAGTGACTGCCGTCTGCCTGGTTTGCTGCAGGCTGCAGTTCAACAAGGGCTACGATATCTATTTTGTGGTTTTCTCACTGATGATAATAGTATCCCTTATGATAGCTATCTGTGATATCAAATATACCATCATTCCGGACCAGTTCACCATAGCACTGGGATTGCTTGCCCTTGCCATAAGCATTTATGACATCGCAAGGGGCTACGGCATACTCCATACCGCCTGGTGGTCACCTCTGGCGGGTGCCGCTATTGGCGCCGGGGTCATGATATTTATTGACCTTATCGGAATGTTAGTATACAAGCGAGGCGGAATGGGCTTCGGAGACGTAAAGCTCTTTGCGGCCGTCGGTATTGCAACGGGTTTTCCCGGAACCATACTGTCGTTTATCATATCTATGATAAGCGCAATGATATGTTTTGTGGTGATACTGATCGTGGTCCGCATAATCGGCAGGAAAGCTCCTCAGCAGGATCAGTCTGCGGCTGATGATGCTGACCCAGAGGGTACCGCTGACGGTGACACAAAAGCAAGCGTTTCCGTGAAGGATGCTGCCGCTGCCGTGGAAGCGGAGACTGATGCCGGAGAGCAGACTTCTGCGGATACACAGGAGGAGACCTCGGGCGGTTCGTACCTCGCCTTTGGTCCTTATATCACATTTTCGCTGATATGCTATGTTTGTTTTTATGACTTTATTTTTGGCTTAGTTGAAATGTATCTGAAACTATTCTAATCAAACGGGTAAGGAGCTGAAGACATGAAAGCCGGCAACTTGAAAATCGGACAAATTTTGATCAATTCTGGCGACATTACGGAAGAACAGCTTGAGGCTGTGCTGGAAAAACAGCGTAGCTCTGATGAAAAACGCCGTATTGCCGACATTCTTATTGAAGACAAGATAGTAACCGAGCAGCAGGTGTGCAGAGCGCTGGAAAAACAGCTCTTTATGCCTTACATTGATCTTGATTCAGTTACTATTCCCGATGAACTGGGAGGCCTTATCCCTGAGGATATGGCTCAGAAGAATATGGTCGTTCCTATCGAACAGGAAGGACGTATCCTCACCGTTGCCATCGGCGATCCCCTTAACTATAAAGGAATCAAGGATATATCCATTGCCACTAAGTTGAAGATCCAGCCGGTCATCGCCGAACCTTCAAAGATCTCGGCAAAGCTCCGTGAGCTTTATGCCGCCCAGAAGGCTATCGATGACGCAAAGGAATTCCTTGAGTCAAAGGGCGGTAAATCCAAGGCTCAGCAGGAGGCTGAAGAGGCTGCAAAACAGGATGCCAACGGTAATGACCAGCCTATCATCCGTTTTGTAAATACCATGATCGAAGAGGCTATCTTTGCAAAATGCTCCGATATTCATGTGGAGCCTATGGAAAAATGCCTGAGGATCCGCTTCCGTATCGACGGTAAGCTGCAGATCTATATGGAGACAAGCCCTGAGCTCATCCCCTCGGTAACATCCCGTATCAAGTTCATCGGTAACATGAACATCGCAGAAAAACGTATTCCTCAGGACGGTCGTATTAACTACCGTGTTGCAGGAAAAGAAATAGACTTCCGTATTTCGGTTCTCCCCAGCGTATATGGTGAGAAGATCGTTATGCGTATTACCACCTCTCTCGGCATGGAGCTTAAAAAGGAAAGCATAGGCTTCCTGCCGGAGAACCTTGAAAAATTCAACCATCTTATCAAAAGTAACCGTGGAATCATCCTTGTAACCGGTGCTACCGGTTCCGGTAAATCGACGACCCTTTATACGGCTCTCAATGAGGTCAAAAGTGAAGATATCAATATCATCACGGTTGAGGACCCTGTCGAAATGCTGCAGGAAGGAATCACCCAGGTTCAAACCAACGAAAAAGCCGGCATGACCTTTGCGGCAGCCCTGCGAAGCATTCTTCGTCAGGACCCCGATATCATCATGGTCGGTGAGATCCGTGACGGTGAGACCGCCGGTATTGCGGTACAGGCAGCTATCACAGGTCACTTGGTTCTTTCAACACTGCATACCTACGACGCCCCCAGCTCTGTGGCGCGTCTTGTAGATATGGGAATTGAACCTTACATGGTTTCCTCTGCTCTTCTCGGTATTATCGCTCAGAAACTGGCGCGTCGTCTCTGCGTTGAATGTAAAGAGGCTTACACGCCGGATCAGAATGAGCGGATCGCTCTTAACCTTGATCAGAATGAGGATATCACCCTCTATCGCAGAAAAGGCTGCGAGAAATGCAACAAAAAGGGTTATAAGGGACGTATCGCCGTTCATGAGATCATGCTGCTCACAACCACTCTTAAGCGTGCCATTACGGAAAACAAGAGTACTGACGAGATCCGTGAGTTGGCCTTAAAAGAGGGCATGATACCGATGAAGGAAAACGTAAGACGAAACGTTCTTCAGGGACTTACCTCCTATGAAGAGTTTGTTGATATGACCATCAATAACACAGACTGATATTCAGGTCCGGCTGAGTCAGGTCAGTCCGGCTGTCGCTATCGCCGGCTGCTGTGCCTGTTCTGCGGCGTGTTCCTGAGTTATTCAAATTTTAAAACGAATGGGGTAGATTTAAGTGGATTTTTACAGCCTTGTCAAAGAAGCCGTAACAAAGGGTGCTTCCGACATTCATATTGCATCCGGTAACCATCCGGCTTATCGTCTTCATGGTAATGTGTTCTTTACCAATGACCCTGCGCTGAATGAAGCAGAGGTAACCGCTATTATCAAGGCGGTGCTCAACAAGTCAAGATTTGAGACCTTCCTTCAGACAGGTGAGGCCGACGCCGCCGTAGAGATCGGTGAGTGCGGCCGTTTCAGAGCCAACGCTTTCAGACAGCGTAACGGCACAGCTCTTGTACTTCGTGTTATCAACAGCGTGGTTCCTGAGCTTTCGACCCTCAACCTGCCGAATTCCATCAGAAAGACCCTTGACCTTAACTCTGGTCTTGTTCTGATGTGCGGACCTACCGGTTCCGGTAAATCTACAACTCTGGCTGCTCTTATCAATGAGATCAACAAGTACAAGAGCCGCCATATTATCACTATTGAAGACCCTGTTGAGTTCCTTCATACCCCCAAGCGCTGCATTATTAACCAGAGAGAGATCGGTCTTGACAGCCGTTCGTATCCTATGGCTCTTCGTGCTGCAATGCGTGAGGACCCCGATATCATCCTCGTAGGTGAGATGCGTGACCGTGAGTCAATCCAGATCGCCCTTACCGCAACCGAGACAGGTCACCTTGTATTCTCAACCGTACATACAGAGGGTGCTGCAAAGACCATCGACCGTCTTGTTGATATCTTCCCGCCGGATCAGCAGCAGCAGATCCGTGTACAGCTTTCTACTTCACTTAAGGCTGTTATCTCTCAGAGACTTCTTCCCCGTGCAACCGGCGGACGTGTTGCTGCGTTTGAGATCATGTTCGTTACCACCGCTATAAGTAACCTTATCCGTGAAAACAAGATAGCAAATATCCAGCAGTCTATCCAGCTTGGTCAGCAGTACGGTATGATCACCATGAGCAAGAGTATCGATAACCTCCTTGCTCAGGGACTTATCACCGAACAGATCGCAAGAGCATGGAACTTTGATATCGGCGATACTGACGCAAGAAGATAAGGGAGTGAAAAGCTTTGAAGTATAAATATGTGGCGATGAACGCCAGAAACCAGAAAAAAGAAGGTACCATCGAAGCTGATTCCCAGGCCGAGGCTACCAATATACTCCGTGAAAAAGGACTCGTTGTTCAGGACCTCGTCGGCGTCGGCGGCGGAGATGATGAACCCACCAGTATCTGGCAGATGGACCTGGGCGGCGATATCCATACCAAAAAGATTAAACCCAAGAAGCTTCTTATGATTATGAACCAGCTGGGTATGATGATGAAGGCCGGTATCAACCTGTCTCTTTCGATGCAGATCATGATCGACTCCGAAAAGGACGTCAGCATGAGAAAGATCCTCCGAGAGATCAACGAGAATCTCTACAGTGGTTTTACTCTCTCTCAGGCAATGAGAAACTTTGCCGGTTTCCCCCCTATCTATATCAGCATTGTTGAAGCCGGTGAGGCAAACGGTCGACTTGACGAAGCCTTTGAGCAGTGCGCATTGATATGTAAGAAGGATATGGCTCTGACCGGTAAGATCAGAGGCGCTCTTATGTATCCTGCTTTCCTGATGGCTCTCGTTATTATCGTTGTTATCATCCTTACAGTATTCGTTCTTCCCACCTTTGCGGGCGTTTATGAGGCCTTCGGCGGCGATCTGCCGGGACTTACAAAGTTCATGATGGGCTTCTCAGACCTGCTTATAAATTGGTGGTGGCTGATAATCATTGTTATAGCCGGTATCGTTATCGGACTCAGAACATTGAAGAAAACCAATGCGGATTTTGCCATGGGATGGGCGAAGGTTCAGCTTAAGATCCCGCTTGTTGGTCCCATTATCCGTCAGAGTTCCCTTGCAAGGTTCTGCCGACTGATGTCAACTCTGACAGATGCCGGTATCCCGATCCATAAGGCCATGGGTCTTGCAAGAGACGTTGTTCCTAACCTGTTTGTCCGTGAAAAGGTCCAGGCAGTCCTTGACGACGTACAGATCGGTGTTACCATTCACGACGCTATGGCAAAGCATCCTGTTTTTGATGCGATCCTCGTTTCGATGATCCGAGTCGGTGAGGAATCCGGTATGCTTGGCGATTCACTTCACAAGATGGCTGATCTGTTTGAATCCCAGACAGATGAGTCTACCCAGAAGCTTACTGACATGATGACTCCTATCATGACTGTTGTTATTGGTGTAGTTGTTGCAACACTGGTAATCTCCATGATCCTTCCCATGTTCGGTATGTACAGTCTGGTTGGCGGCGCAGCCGATTCCGCAGCCTCATAGTTTTGATTTTCATAGAGACCGGGCGTTTGTCCGGTCTCTTTTTTTACTTTTTGTTAACGATGGGTAATAAATTGTACAAATAATGAAAATGCCTGAAATTATATATAATACATACATAAATAGCTGTTGATAGGTGTTGATAATAACAACCCCATTCTTAACATACGGAAAGATGCACAAAAATCTGAGTTAATGTTTGTAGAAAAAGATACTCGAAAAATATTGAATTGATTTCTATTTATAGTATAATAATATATGAATAAATATAAGTCGAAGAGTGGGTTACTTCGCAAACTATCAAAAGGAGGACGAGTAAATGAAAAAAAGATTACGGCAAAAGATCCCGAAGCTGCGTTCCAAAAAAGGTATGTCTCTGGTAGAGCTTGTTGTCGGCATAACTATCATTGTCATTGTTTTTGGATCAACTCTCAGCGCAATGACAAACGGCTACTCGACAACTCTCTATAATGCAGACGTGAACAAAAGCGCTGTTGAAGGCGGTTCGCTGAATGAACTTCTGTTTCAGAGCATCAGCGAGCTGGGATTCTACGATAAGGCAGAGGCTCAGGAGTATTTCTTCGGCGCTGCCAGCAACAAGAGCCCGAATTCGGATCCGGGCAATGCTGTACACGCTGCTGCAAAGACTTTCGACAGCACTGTTCTTTACTATGACAAGAATGTATTCCCTGCTGCAGGAGTAGAGACACAGTACACCATCGATCTTGATGCATCCAGCAAGGTGCAGAAGGGCGCAAAACAGTACACCATAAAGGGAATCTATGTTCAGTCTTATGTTTACAGTTCAAGGGGATCCTTGGTGAACCATTCGTTCATTCCCTATGAGCACCAGGATCCGGGCTGATGAAGGGGGTAGTAAATCATGAACAAATTCAGATCTAAGAGTGGTTTTACTCTCGTAGAGCTTGTAGTTACCATAGGCGTGCTCAGTATTGTTGCCGGACTGGGAGTCGGCATGGTGGCGCAGGCTATCAAGAATTACTCCACTGCACAGACAACCTCAACCGAACAGGATAACGCCCTTGAAATAGAGGATTTTCTTCTCAGCGCATCAAAGGTAGGCGCTTCAGTGTCCCTTGTCAATTCCAGTTCCGTTCCGCTGAACGATGTCTCAGCGTATTACATTTATTTTGATAACGACGGAACATTGAAGACCGTGAGAAGTGAGGTTACCGCTATCGGACAGCCTCCCGTTGTAACGACGATCTCCTATCATAAGGCAAAGAGTGTTCAGGTACAGGTCAAGAAGCATAAGCCTCAGAAGGATGATTCGTTGTCCGAAAAGTGCTTCATGTACGTCGATTATGTGATCGAGATGAACGAGGGTTATAAGCTTGACGGAACCATCGTTATGAACAATGCGGATTCCGATACTCCTATGACCCAGATAAACACTTCGTTTGATGATGTCGGTGATGTATGTAAGATCGAGAATGACAGTACAACAAAGGCTATAGCTTTTGTTCAGTAAAATCATAAAGAAAGGGGTTTTATGAATGCAGAATACTGTTGTAAAAAACAGTAAAAAGGGTTTTTCCTTGCCGCTTGCCATTGCAATAAGCTGCTTTCTGATACTGATATCAAGTTCGCTTCTGTTTATCGCACTTAACAGTATGTCGACAACATCGGTTGATATCAGCGGAAGACAGGCTTATATGAATGTAAAGAGCGCGTTGGAATATGCCCGGTCTTACTATTCGACAAATGTCGATGATTATTCAACCATTTCTGTTGAGTACATGGTAATGAAAGATCCCAGCGGTACCACTTCACAGGGCGCTGATATTACCAAGAACGTTAACGAAACCAAAAACGCTGTAACATACGTTCATGTTGAGTTCGTTCAGGCCGTGAACTCCAATCCTGCCACACTTCACATGACGGCATACAGCCGCTATTCCGATGCCTATGGCAACAAGAATAAGATGGCTCGTCTCTCCGTCTCCTTTACTGTTGGTTCCTCAGGCCCCAACAGACTTACGATCCCCCCGGGATCACGCGGCAAGGGCAGCGACGGATATGATCCGAGTATTACCCTTAACGTTAAAAAGCCCACAGGCATGGACTATGAGCTTACTTACTACATCTGGACATACCGTGATGATGTGGATAACGGTGTTTACAGAGATTACGATGAAAGCAACGGCGACAACAGCTATTTCTATGACTCTGTTATAAAAAGCAGAAATGAGGTCCAAAAGCTCAACGATGATACCTCCAGCGAGGCAGTAAAGCCTAATGCAGAGTGGCGTCTCACCGATGACGAATCCAAAAAGCTCCAGCAGGGTCCTAACGGTATTCTTGCCGATATGGGTAACGGCTGGTTCACAGGTGAGTATTTCGTTAAACCCGGACTGGTTCCGTGGTTCAATATCATTTTCGCACGTCAGGGCTCACTTCTCTGTCCTCCCGGAACAACGGGCGGCGCATGGAACGTCTATGACTCACAGACCAACGAAATGTTCCATCTGTGGTACCTTGACTCCAGCGACAGAAACATCTACTTTGAGTTCTTTGACACACCCAAGTCCGGCGGACCTAACGGAACCTATTACACCCAGTATTTCAAGGGCCCCGGTTGGGACGGAAAGAAGGGTCTTGAAGACACCGTTCTTGTATATGTAAAGAACCCCAAGACAACCGTACACTTCCGTATGAAGGGAATCGATGACAATGCAGTTACACCCTCCATTGCGGCTCCCTCTGTTTCTTATGCCAATGCAGACGGATCTGCAATCACAGGCCAGAGCTTCCTCCATTCCGGCAACAAAACTGCCGGCCCCATTACCATGGAGTACGAAGGCTGCGGTTGGTGGGCAGCAAATATAGAAACAAACAAAGACTTCAATATTACATTTTCCGCCGTGGGATCCGCAAAGTCCGCTTACGGTATTGAGAACAGCTCAGAGCACAAAGAGTTCTTCTTTGTTTTTAACGGCTCCAGCCTTGAGAAATACAGCTCTGAGAACGATGCAATGACATCTCTTGGCAAAAACAGAAGCAAGGATGAATATGTAACCATCCATGCAAAGATCGCCGACTTCACCACAAAGGCAACACCCAGTGTCCGCTATGGTGATGTTGGTCTTAACTCCACCAGCGGCCGTAACGCTCTGAACAAAACCTGTTCAGAGGCAGGACGTTATGACCCCAACGAGTATACACCCGAGTCTTTCCAGTATCTGACCGATGCGATTATTGCCGCTCGTGCTCTTCTTGATGATAAGAACTTCATTGTCAATCAGCCCGGTCCTACAGATTCCCTGAGGATCCAGCAGGCTGATGAAAAGTATTATGCAGCTGAAAAAGTCATCCTTGACATTATTAACGGTACAGGTGAACACAAGCTCGTACCCCGCGGTGTTACCGGTGATGATCTTACATGGCTCAACAGCCTTGTTGTATCCGGTGACAATACCGTGACCGCAATGGAAGCAAACGGTTCCTTCGACTATGATACCTACAAGAAATTTATAGGCGAAGGTACTCCTGAGCCCTCCGCATACCAGCGTGCAAAGACGATTCAGGCTGATTACTCCAGTACTACGATCGAGGAAGTAAACAGCGTATGTACAGCTCTGTCCCAGGATCTTCAGTTGATGAACAACTCAAGGATCTACAGGAACGATCTGAAGGCTCTCCTTGACCTTACTTTCGAGTTCTATAACAAAACCTCTTCAGATTTTGAGGAGCCTTATCTTTCAGAATTCAAGACTGCTTACGATGAGGCAAGAGCTGCAAAGAATCTGAAGTTTACAAGTCAGACAGCTATCGATAACGCAAAGAATAATCTTCAGGACAAGTATACTGCACTGACTGAGCATGCCGTTGTGTCACTTGATACATCTGTTATTGATCCTCTCATCGACCAGGCAAGAACCCTTCTGCCTACTGCGGAGAATCCCGAAAAGGTCGACTGCACAGAAGATACCTTTACAGCACTTGACAAAGCTGTTTCGGATGCAGTAAGCGGCAAGTCAGGCGGTGTTACCACCCAGTCAGAGCTTAATGCACTTGCAGATAAACTTGATGCTGCAATCAAGGCTTATACCATTAAGAAGCCTGCGGGCACTATCTCTCAGATCAAAACTGAAAATAAGAGCGTCAGACTCTGGATCATTGACAATTCCGTTGGTACCAACGGAATGACCGTTGAACGTTATCCCGAAGGTTCAATGACCTCTACTCCCGCTGATGATACTGATTTCGTATCATGGGGCAAGCCCGAATATAAGTGCAGTTATGTGGATATCAGTAAAGAACTGTACAGCAGTGTTGCCGTAAAGGTTATTCTTCCAAGTGGCGTTACTGCCGGCTCAACCATAAAACTCAGCAACGTTGCAGACGATAATCTTGTGGCTGTTATCAATGACATTAACGTTGTCTCCTTCGGAAAAATGGTTACCGTTTATTCAACACTTCAGGGTGACGCTTTAAGAGGCGAGATCAACGATGAACTGGTAATGTCTACATTTGAAGATCCCTACACTGTATTCAAGTATGTTTATGTTCAGGAGTATAAGAACAGCGAATTCAAGATATCTACCGTAACAGGCTCTGCTACAGGCGGTGATCCTGAAATAGTACCCTATACTGTCGGAAAGCTTGAACCCGGTGAGTATATCTTCCTTGACAGAAATATCGGCACCGAAGCTCCCACAGTTATTCCTACCGATGATGTTTATCCCAAGTACGGCGTGGTAGAGGCTCCTCCGGAGGATCCCGAGCCCGAGCCCGAACCCACTCTTGCAAATGAAGATGACCTTCTTATCGGTGATATGTATGCAGACGGTGACTATATCTACTTTACCGATAATGATGACGGCTATGGTCTGTATGGAACCGTAAAAGCATATTTCTGGAACGGTGAAAATAAGTTCGGATATGACTGGCCGGGCAGAAGTGTTGAATTTTTCAAGACTAACGATCAAGGACAGAAAATCTATAAGGTTATTCCTCCTTCAGGCGCAAAGTATGTGATCTTCAATAATAATAATAACGGCAAGCAGACAGTAAATATTGACATTGAAAACGGTAAGATGAACGGGTTTGATTTTTATAAAAACGGTACGTCAGGCGGTAAACACACCGTCGGCTCTGTAAAAATCGCCAACCAGGTCGTTACACCGGATGTAACTTATGCAGATGACTATATCTACATTACTAACAACTACAACTTTGAGAACCTTCATATCTATTTCTTTGATGGCACAACAGTAGGCGCGGCCTTCCCGGGCTATCAACTTACCGAAGTTTATAAGACCAATGAGTATAACCAGACCGTTTATAAGATCAAGCCTCCTGCTGCTGCAAAGAAATTTGTCGTAAACAACGGTACATCCGATAAGCAGACAAAGGATATATCCTTTACAGTTGGCAACGGCTACTACTTTACCGGCGGATCGGGCAGCGCTCATGATATGCAGCCGTGGCCCAGCGGCAATCCCGGAGGCACCGGCGGCAGCACCGGCGGTACAGGCGGCGGAACCTATAGCCAGCCCGGAGTTAACGAAGCCGACTATAACGCAACAGATTATAAGATGGCGTTTGTAGGTGGATTCAAGGTCCGTGTACAGAATAAGTCTTATATGGATGTATACGGCGAGGGTAACAAGCTGAACTCCAACAAACATATAATCGGTTCAGGCAACCGCTTCGGCGGTACCAACGGAAACGAAGAGTCCGACGGACGTCTCGGTCTTGCTGATCTCAGCCCCTACTTTGACTGGTATGACTTCAAGATCCCCGTATCTTCAAAAGCAACCTATACCTTTACCCTTACCGGTATGAACCCCTCCAGTCCGACCACCCAGACCAAGATAGTGAAGAATGCGGTGGGAGACGTATGGCTTGAAATGCTTTCAAACTACAACGGCGGCTCAGGTCACTATCAGAATCTCAACCTCTACACCTTTGATCCGGAAGAGGATCAGATCGGTGATAATCTGACTGTATATTTCAGACTGCCCGAAGGATGGTCAAACCTCACCGCTACGGTAAACGGACCTTTCATCAGTGATCCTCAGCCCGTTAATATGACCAACCATCTTACAAGATACGGTCATACGAATTATTATTATCTCAATAATATTTCGAAGAATTCTCCCTTCATTACCTTTAATGTTAATAAGCCCGCAGAAGGCGGTACATCCACACCGATGGAATTCAAAACATCACTCCGCGGAGGTTCTATGCTTCTCTTTGATCCCGAGGCTGATGACGAATACGGCGCAAAGGGTGCATGGGTGGAATTTGAATCTGACCAGATGAAACTGAAAAAGGCCATTCAGAAGCTGCGTTCCAGCTACTATGGCTGCAACCTTATCGGTCAGTACAACGATGAAGGCGGTATTTCTTCTTCCTCACAGCGTTACTATTCCAATGGTCTGCTTAATATGTACAGCAATTATTCAACGATCAAGGAGACATCAGGCGGTACATTCTTTATTACCACAAATGTTGATAGCTGGTCAGAGGGCGATGCATATAGTGCGCTGAACACTATCGAAGCAAGGCTCACAAACTATACCACACTGTATAGTTTGCTTGGAGACGCCAGATCTGCTATTTCCGCTCCTCTGAGTAATAGCTATATGACTAACCATAAGATCCACGGCGGCGGCGGAGGAAATTATCCCGAATACCTTGCCAGCGGTCTTATGTCAAGAAGGTACACCAATGACTCTATGGAGTCTCTCAAGAGAAAGATGGCTGCTGCAGAAGAAGTCTTCCTCAACGACAGCACCAACGCTCAGCTCATATCTGCAATTGATAATCTTAAGAGAGCAATAGACGGACTTGAGACAGAATCTGAAGGCGGTATCATCCTGATATTCTACGATGCCCAGAAGAAGGTCGATGAAGGCTCTAACTTCAAGGTACGTTATACCCTTTCTTCTTCTGTTACCGGTTTCAAGGAAGAAAAGCTGACAGAGTACAACCCCGAAAGATATCCCTGTATCACCCTGCATCCCGGCGTAGACACCATCTACAACGTAGAGTTCCTGGAAAAGAGCCGTACAGATTCCTCCTATAAACCCTGCGGCAAGTCCAAGAGTGAGATCAATATGGATGAAGTATGGGTTTATGTTGACACTGCCAGCAACCCCTACTGGTCAAAGAATACAACCTCTGACTACCGTGAGATCACAACGGATATCTTTGTTCAGGATACTGCTTCTGAAACCCAGATGTACAACATGAAGAAGAGCTCCAGCAATACCTATCAGTCTATGACTCTTCTGTTCAACACCACGGCAACAGTTGAACTTTTTGGCGGTGATTCCTATGTTATCAAGGCAGGCTCCTACTTCTTCGATAATGCCGATGTTAAGCAGAATGAAGACTCACCTGTATATGGTAGCGGAAAGATCAACCTGTTCAGCCAGGCTGCAAAGAACTACTTCACCCAGTCCAAGAACATAGGTGACTATGTGGAGGGCGAGGCTGATCTTAATGGAAAGACTATCGGAGCAGGAAAAGTATTTGACGCTTCTACAACATGGCACAACGGATTCACCTTCCAGTCCGGTACAAATACTGCACCCAACGGATCCTATGTCAACATCACTGCTGACAGCGGTAACCTCGCAGCTTCTACCATTCGTTATGACTTCTTCTCTAACAAGGGTCTTAGCTTCAGATGGGATTCTACGGATCCTCTCTATACCAAGCCTACCGTGAAGATGTATGCAACCGAGTTCAAGTTTGCATTTGAGGGTACACTGGACGGTGCTTCAAAGTCACTTAACAGAGCACACTTCTATCTCTACAGCTGTGATAATACTGCCAACAGTATGATTGTAGAGTTCAGGACCGACATCGCGGTCAAGTACCGTGATGAGATGGGTAAGATCCATAACTTCGGTATCCGTGAAGGTAAGTATCTCATTGAGAAGAGCAACAACAACTCGAAGTATATTGCGGATCTCTATGACGAGACTTACTGGAAGAGCTTCCTCCATGTTAAGTACATCGGCCGTGCTACTGCTAACGAAGGCGGTACAGGCACAGGCGGATCTCTTAAGAAACCCACGTACAGCAACTGATAATATTTTATGTGCTGACTTCAGCCGCACCTTCGGGTGCGGCTGTTTTTTGCAAAAAAAGCCCTTCCGGACAAAACTTGATGTCAGGAAGGGCTGAATTGATTATATCAGGTTGTAATTGACTGAACAGCAGTAAACAACTTCAGTCAGGTTAATGCGTCTTCAAGGGAAGCATTCAAGTAATGAATTGACCGGATGTGAAGCAGGTGCAGATATGAGATGCCGTCTGACAGGAAGTTATATTTCAGACAGGATCTGATACTAAACTTCTATTAAAAGCAGACATAGTCTGCATTTAATAGCGCGTCAGCGCATCGGAGTTTGCATGAGACTTCATCTGGGCGTATGCACAGATGGGCGCAGCCTGTGGCGGCGCCTTTTCCGATTAAAAGTGTCTGCTTTTAATCGGAAAAAAGTAAGAATTATCCTGTACCGAAAAGTCCCTGACCGTTTCCGGAGTACCCGAAAACACGCCTGACTTCGGAGCGCAGCACGGAATGTGCTTTGTCAGTTAGATGAGGGTCGTTGAGGATTATCTGACGCGCGGCGTCCTGAGCTTCCGCAACGGACTGAATGTCCGTCAGCTTTGCGGCCTTAAGCTCCGGCAGTCCGTGTTGCCTTGTGCCGAAAAAGTCTCCGGGTCCTCTTATCCTCAGATCTTCGTCGGCAATGATAAATCCGTCGTTTGTCATGCACATGATCTTGAGCCGGTCGATAGTCTGTGGGTTCGCGTTGTCGGATATCATAATGCAGTAGGACTGCTCGGCGCCTCTGCCAACTCTGCCCCTGAGCTGGTGGAGCTGGGAAAGCCCGAAGCGCTCAGCGTTTTCTATCACCATTACGGAAGCGTTGGGTACGTCCACACCAACTTCAATAACGGTAGTGGATACCAGAATGTCGATATTCCCCGCAGAGAAATCCTTCATGACGCTTTCCTTGTCCTTTGCCTTCATCCGGCCGTGGAGCAGACCGATACGGCAGTCCCTGAGCTGAGTTTTCATCAGCTTACTCTTATATTCCTCTGCGGAAAAAAGCTCCGTTTCATTATCTTCCACAAGGGGGCATACAATATAGCACTGCCTACCCCTATCCACTTCCTTTTTTATAAATCCGTATATCCGGCCTCGTTTTTCGCCGTCTGCAAGATAGGTCCGGACGTTTTTTCTGCCTGGGGGCATCTCGTCTATCACAGAGGCGTCGAGGTCGCCGTAGATCATGAGAGCGAGCGTCCTTGGTATGGGAGTTGCTGACATGACCATGGTGTGGGGGTATTCTCCTTTGGAGGTGAGTAAAGCCCTCTGAGCCACACCGAAACGGTGCTGTTCGTCAGTGATGACCAGTCCCAGCCTTTTGAATCTTACATTGTCCGAAAGAAGAGCGTGGGTGCCTATTACCGCCTGCAGGCTGCCTGTTTCAAGCCCGTCGGATATTATCCTTCGCCGGGACTCCTTTGTAGAGCCGGTCAGAAGGGCAAGGGTAATACCTGTATCCTTAAACAGAGCGGAGAGGGTATTGTAATGCTGTTCCGCAAGGAGCTCGGTGGGAGCCATAAAGGCGCACTGCAGACCGTTTTTTACTGCGGTATAGCAGACGGCTGCGGCCACCATGGTCTTTCCGCTGCCCACGTCGCCCTGTATGAGTCGGTTCATGGGTATCCCGCTGCGCTTCATGTCCTCAATGCACTGGCTGATGACCCTTGACTGTGCCTTCGTCAGGGTGTAGGGCAGAAGCTTCAGAAAGGAATCAGTATAGTCCGTATGAATGGGAAGAGTCTTTGTCACAAGCTGCTGATTTCCCTTCATCATTATTCCCAGCTGCATCAGCAGAAGCTCCTCGAATACCATGCGTTTTCTTGCTCTTACGGCTGATTCGGCGGTGTTGGGGAAGTGTATGTTGTGAAGGGCTATACCAAGCTCGCAAAGGTCAAATTCCTTTCTTATCTCAAGAGGGATGGGGTCTTTTATATGATCAGGCAGCATCTTCAGTGCCTGAGACACGGCGTTTTCGATATCCTTTGAGGACAGAGAGGCGGTCTGGGGATAGACAGGCCTGATGATGGCCCGATCTACCGGACAGACCTGGGGGGAGGTCATCTCATATCCGTTGGATGTGAGCTTTACTGTTCCGTAGAACAGCATCTCATCTTCGTCCCGTATCTTTTCGTAAAGATAGTCCCTGTTAAAAAACACAATGTTCATATAGTCCTTTTCATCTGTGACATGGAGCTTGAACAGGGTCATTTTGTTTTTCAGCCGTACCGGACTTTTCCCTCCGATGATACGTCCTCTGATACAGCAGGGTCTGTCGGCCGGAGCGTCCGCAATTCCGGAGGGATTGCTCCAGTCTTCGTAGGTTCTGGGATAAAAGCGCAGCAGGTCACCTACGCTTCTGACCCCAAGACGTTCAAACTGCTGTTCCTTTTTGGGACCGATCTTTTTAAGGGCACTGACCGGAATATTATAAAGTGACGGCATTGCATCACCTTCCTTTGGGATGGATATTATTATAGTTTGACGGATAAATATTTGAGTGTTCTTTTGTTTTTTCCGAATCGGCAAATAATGCCCCTGATACAAAGCTGCAAGCGGGGTTCAACACAGCCGGCGGATAGGTGACGGAGCTCGCCCGGGAGATTAAAGGCGGAAATAATGAACTTATCCGTCGGTCTTTCTCATGACTTGGTGCGGCGGGGCCAACGTAGGAAAAACCTCATCTGCCTGCCGTGTCCGGGGTGGCGCAAAATCATATTGCCGTGTTCCGGCGGTCAGGGCAGAGGGTATGTTTTGTCATGAGCAGGACAGCCCGTTCCATCCTGCTGCCATATATCCTGACTATATTACGTTTTATCATGAGTATGGGGATAACTCTTTTCTCCCGGGCAAATCACAGGTAGATCCGTCTATGAAAGAAAAGCACACTACCCTTTCGGATAATGTGCTTTGAAGGACACTGTATCATTCAACGGAGAGCATGAAGTAGTAAATGGGCTGTCCGCCGTCGATGAGGGTTACCTCGATGTCGCCTCCGACCTTTGCCTTGATACCCTCAAAGGCTGCATTGGCCTGGGCTTCGCTGACGCCCTCGCCGTATATTACGGAGATGTATGAGGTGTCGCGGTCCGCCATATCCTTTGCAAGCTTGATGACGGCCTTGACGGGATCCTTGTCCTTGTGGGTGAGCTTGCCGTTGTTGAGGGCGATGATGTCGCCTTCCTTGATCTTGGTGCCGCCGAATTCGGAATTTCTTGCGGCGTATGTTACCTTGCCGGTGGATACGTTCTTTGCTGCGGAGAGCATGAACTCGCTGTTCAGCTCAACGGTAGCGTCGGGGGAATAGGACAGCATTGCAACCAGTCCCTGGGGGATAGTCTTTGTGGGGATGATTACCACCTTACGGTCCGTTACAAGGGGAACTACCTGCTCTGCGGCAAGGATAATATTCTTGTTGTTGGGCAGTACAAAAACGGTCTTAGCGGGAGTTGCCATAACAGCCTGATAGATGTCGTCAGTGCTGGGGTTCATGCTCTGACCGCCGCTGACAACGTGGATACACCCCAGATCCTTGAATACGGACTCCAGACCCTTTCCTGCGGCAACGGCAATAAAGCCGACCTCTTCAACAGGAGAAACGGGCTTGAGGGACTCGCGCTTTTTCTCTTCGGCTTCCTGCTTTGCCTTTTCCTTTTCATACTGTTCGGCAGCCTTTCTGTGCTGCTCCTTCATGTTTTCTATCTTTACGGTCAGAAGCTGTCCGTAGGTAAGGGCTTCCTCAATAGCCTTGCCGGGATGCTCTGTATGAACGTGGACCTTGATGATGTCATCGTCGTCGGCAACAACAACACAGTCGCCCATGGTCTCAAGAAAAGCTCTCAGCTCCTGAGGATCCTTTTCGGTCTCTCTGTCCTTGCCGATGATGAACTCGGTGCAGTAGGTGAAGTTGATAACTGCATCGAACTCTGCTGCGGCATTGCGGAAGAACTCGGCGGCGCTGTCCTCCTTCTCGGCGGTCATGCCTACAGGCTCTTCGTTCTTTATCATGATGCCGTCACGCAGCATTGAAAGCATACCTTCAAATATCACACAAAGGCCCTTGCCGCCTGCGTCTACAACCCCTGCCTTCTTAAGTACCGGCAGCATATCGGGGGTGCGGTTGAGGGCGTCGTTTGCGGCGGAAACCACAGAGCTGAAAACGATGATGGGGTCAGACTCCACTTCGGAAGCTACCTTGCCGGCCTCGTAAGCCATGCGGGCAACTGTGAGGATGGTGCCCTCGGTGGGATTCATTACGGCCTTGTATGCGGTATCTACGCCGATCTTGAGGGCTGCGGCAAGGTCCTTGCCATCGATCTCGCCCTTGTCCTTGAGTCCGTTTGCAATGCCTCTGAACAGCAGGGACAGAATAACGCCGGAGTTTCCTCTTGCGGATTTGAGCATTGCGGATGCGGCCTCACTTGCCACTTCGTCTATCCTGAGGGCGCTGCTTTCGGCAAGAGCCTTTGCTGCGGCCTCGATGGTCATGGACATATTGGTACCGGTATCGCCGTCAGGGACCGGGAATATGTTGAGAGAGTTGATCTCGTCTTTTTGCTTGATAATGTTGTTGGCACCGGATATCAGCGCATTCTTGTAGTAAGAGCCGTTTATCATAGTTGCTTGCACTTCCTTAAAATAATGTGATTATCTGATCTCAACGATGAGCTTCATCGCTGTGCGTTCAATACCTTCGATCTCTATGCTGGTAAAAGCGGGAATACACACAAGGTCGATCCCCATAGGAGCAAGATATCCCCTTGCAACTGCAACGGATTTGAGCGCCTGGTTGGTAGCTCCGGCGCCTACGGCCTGTACCTCAACACAGCCGTAGTCTCTTACAACACCTGCAATTGCGCCTGCCACTGAATTTGGTGCGGATTTTGATGAAACTTTTAATACTTCCATTATTAATGCCCTCCTGAATCGTATGGTAAAAATATTGATACTTCGCCATTAAAACATACACTAATATAATATAAACAAAGCAGATATTATTCAAGTGCATAGTATAAAGAAAATGTTATAATTTTATGAATTTTTATAAAACTTTTATTCTCTTTACCATGGTCGTTTTTCCGGTCTGGTCATCAATACAAAATTTGATACAATCCATACAGCAGGGGTCGCTGCCAACCTCAAAGCGCACCGGCAGTTTTTCTTTGAAACTACGTATGGCAAGCTCGGGCTTTACCCCCAGCACGGACAGCAGGGGTCCGGTCATGCCCACATCTGTGATATAGCCTGTACCGCCGGGGAGGATGGTCTCGTCGGCAGTCTGGACATGGGTGTGGGTCCCGAACATTGCCGATATCCTGCCGTCAAGGTAAAAGGCCATTGCCAGCTTTTCGGCGGTGGCCTCTGCGTGAAAGTCGAGTATGATTATCTTTGTTTCCGTCTGGCTGAGGATCCTGTCCACGGTCAGGTAGGGGTCATCCAGGGGCTCCATGAACAAACAGCCCATCAGGTTAATTACCGTCACCTGCTGCCGTCCGAAGTCATATACAGTATATCCCCTTCCGGGGGTGGTGGCCTCGGGGTAGTTGGCGGGTCTTATAAGACAGGGACATTCGTCAAACTTTTCGTAGCTCTCCCGTCTGCGGAAGGTGTGGTTGCCGGCGGTTATCACGTCAACGCCGCTGCTGAAAAGATAGTCCGCAGAGGAGGGGGTTATGCCGTTGCCGTCGGCGGTGTTTTCACCGTTGCAGACGACAAGGTCGATATTCTCATTTTTTTTAAGTGCAGGCAGCTTGCTGCGGAGAAACCGGCAGCCAACAGAGCCCACAACATCGCCTATTGCAAGTATGTTCACCTGATCACCTCGTATAAAAATAACATAATAATTGTAAGATGAAAAGCCCTCTTTGTCAATTGAAAAATCGAAAAAATTCGGCTATTATTCAGAAAAAATTTGTATGATTCTATTGCTTTTATCAGAAAATTCTGTTAACATACTATTAACAGAACAACTGTTCAATTTCATAAAAAGGAGATGTTTTTATGTTTTGTCCAAAATGCGGAAAGGATAACGACCCCTCATTCCGTTATTGCAGCAGCTGCGGAACTTTCATTCCGGACATTTCTTCTCCGGAGTTTTCAAACGGCCAGACCCAGGCCCAGCCTAATCCGGCTCAGCCTAATCCGGCTCAGCCTATGTACCCTCAGGGCGCAGGACAGGATAATTTCTATAACCAGACCCCTGTGCTTTCTGCCGACCAGATGAACGAAATAAACAATGACCAGTCCAGATATCAGGAATATACAATGTCAGACGTTGTGGCAAAAAAGAGCCACAAGAAGCTGATCATCTGGCTTATTGTAATTGCCGGTGTGATCGCTCTGGGCATTGCCACCTTCTTCGTTGTACGGGCTATTCTCAGCTCCATGGCCCTGGGCAAGATCAAGGACGACCCCACAAAGTACGTTGCGGATTCCTACCGCACTACCGCCGCTTCCCTTGCCGGAAACAACAAGCTGACCAAGACTTTTGCCGACAGCAGCACCAAACAGAAGACCACCCGTCTTACCGTTACTAACGATTACTCCACCAACATGACCTTGTTCTCTGTTGACGGTGTGAACAACAAATTCTATGTAAAGCAGAACATTAAGTATAGCCCTGACTTCGGGGAGGATTATACTGATGCCACAGGAGAGTTCTACTCCACCCTTGACAGAGGCGTTATTAAGGCCGACTACAACGGAAAGTCTTTTGACTATTACCTTGACTATGAAGGACTGAGAGAGAACGCACTCAATTCCGCCTTCGGTCCCGAGGGAGAAAACATCCTCAACATCAACCGCACTCAGTACGATACCTTTATGGATGTCTATGAGTATGTCTTCAAAAACCTCAAGGCTGAGGATCCCTTTGGTCTTGAAGCCTTCGGAAAGACCCTCTGTGAGGACTTTGACAAGTGCGGCAACGTCAGCGTCAGCGAGGAGAAGGCCGACATCGACGGCACACAGACCGACGCTTATGTTATCACCCACACCTTTGAGAATACCGATATAATCACTACCGTTTACGGTCACTTTACCGACTGGGTAAGAAGCAACGTAAACATCAACGGCCAGATCAATCTTGCCATTGACGAGGCTCTTTCAAAGGTGGATCTCCAGCAGCTTCTCAGCTCTGCAAACGGTCTGGGCGGCGTAAAGGTCACACTTAAGCACTATACCAACAAGAACGGCGCGCTTATGCAGGCCGAATTCATTGTTGAAGCTAACGGTCAGACCATGAAGCTCGTCATGACCTACGGCGCAGATCCCGAAAACTCAAAGAAGATCACCGTCAAGGCTCTTACCGGATCAAACGGCAACGATGTGACCGTACAGTCCGCAGTCCTTACCGACGAGAGCGACTCTTCCGTTGACAAGTATGTCATCACCTATTCCGGCCTGCTTGTTACCGGCAGCACCACATTCGTAAGAGATACCGGCACAGGCGACTTTACCCTTTCCAACAATATGTCCAGCCCCATGAGCAGTTATGGCTCAAGCGGAACGCAGCTTACTGCTGTAGGCGGTGAGTCTGCTACTCCCAACTTTACCGTTACCGGCAATCTGCAGATAACCGATGATTCAATGACCCTTACCTACAAGGACACACGGTATGGTACCAATACCACCTATGAGTACTATGTGTCCACAAAGGCGGAGATCGTTGAGCTTACATCAGACAACAACATCCTTACCGCTTCAGCTGCTGATCTCAAAAAACTGATCGGCGCAAGCGACAGCTATGACACCCCGGAAGTACAGGTACTCCGGTAATTATGACACAAAATCAAACACAAAAAACAAACGGCGTATCCCGCATAAGATCGGGATGCGCCGTTTTTCCGTCCTGACGGAACGCTGTTATTTCTTTTGCAAGGGCGGAATATCATGGTACCACTGAATAATTCGCGTCTTTCGGTTCGATTCCGGAAAGCGGCGTCTGCTAAGCATCGGGATCTGACTGACTTTGCAGTATTGTGTTTTAGTTCTGTCCAGTCAGATCATACCGTCCTGGTTTGAAGCGCTGCGGCAGCCGCAGGGGGGTGTGCTGTCACAGGAGAGCTTTGAGGGAAAGAATTCGTTTGTGGGGAATTCAATACTGCTGAAAAGCTCACAGGGGTCCTCAGAGCTTGAAACACACTCCTTATGGGGGATGCAGAAGTCGTATGCGGGAATAAGCATCTGGACATTGCGCTCAAGCTGTACGATAGAAAACAGACCTATAGAGACAAGCACCTGTTTGTCGGCTTCCGTGCTGACGAACTCGCCGCCGTAGCGTCTCATTATGCTTTCGGGTATGCGGCAGGGAGGCACACAGGGGCAGGTGTTTTTGTCGGCTAACTTTGCGCAAAGCGGGATAGGCTCGGCCACCTGTACAACGGCCTTGGGGCAGGTCCTTGTGGGAAGGCTCTGACCGTCGGGAGCGTCTGCGCCGCATTCCGAAGTGAACACCTTGACGCTGCCGTCGCTGCCGAAAAGCACGGCTCTCTTAGAGAACACAGCAAGACCCTTTACGGGCATGGGCAGAGCGTTGGGCGCCATGAACACATCAAGACACACATCAAAATAGAATGTCATATCCACCGCATAGAAGCCCTTGTTGAAGGGTATGGGCTGCAGACCTATGGAGACGCTGCCTACACTGACGTCATTGAGCCGCACTCCGGCGGCCTTGTCGATCATGCACTGACCGGGCTTTGTCAGAAGCACGGGAAGATCCTCAAGGCAGTCCTTGTCCGAACATGAATCATAGATGCGTGAAGCGTTTATGCAGACAGCCTCTTTTATCCTGCCGGTCTGCTCACATTCGTCACAGCCGCTGCACAGAACATTATCTGTCATTATTATTCCTCCTTTTATTTCTTATATTCCATACTATGAAGCACAAGCCAAAAGGTTCACCGGCGGCAAGCTGCCGCACCCTGCTTCGCGCTCCGGTTCAGCTGCATCCTGCAGTCATGTGCCGCGGATACGGCTTTTCTCGGGTCGGGACACGGAAGTGTTGTATGAACATCTTTATTCTCAATACGAAGAAAGGTAAGACGTGGAATAAAACAGCCAAAGTGAACCTTTATGGTTCACGACGCGGGCGGGAGTGATGGAGCTGAATGCGTTGGCACTCGTCCAGCGCGGTCACGCACCAGGCACGCTAAACTATGAAAAGCGCAAAAAATCCGGCTGCCTGAAGAAGACAGCCGGAAAGTGGCGCTATATGCGGCATTTAACTCCCTCCGGCGCTGCGCGCCACCAGCTTTGCATAAGTTCCGCAATCCAATCAGCGTTCGCCTTCGGCTCCGCTTCTTGGGGCGTCACTCATCCCTCAAAGAGGGAGGCTTCAAGGCTCCCTCCCGGAGGGGCGCGGGTGTCCGGTGGACACCGCTGCGCAGCAGAAGCGCCGACCGAGCCGACAGGCGAGACTGCTGTCAGCGAAGCTGACTGAGGGAGGGAACCGCGGGAGTAAAAGTGTCCTGCCCGAGCCCAGAGCGCAGCGTCAGCGAAGCGACCGCCGCGAACACGGGAGCGCAGGCTCTGCGCCGGTCACGCACCAGGCACGCTAAACTATGAAAAGCGCAAAAATCCGGCTGCCTGAAGAAGACAGCCGGAAAGTGCCGCTATATGCGGCATTTAACTCCCTCCCGGAGGGGCGCGGGTGTCCGGTGGACACCGCTGCGCAGCAGCAGCGCCGACCGAGCCGACAGGCGAGACCCCAGCGTCACGCTGGCTAGAATTTGCGGTATTTTCTGACGGGGCGCTGGGATTTTTTCTTGCGCTTGTAAACCATGAATATGATAATGTAAATGAAAATAAGACCTGCGATGGATATAACGGAAATGATGAACCACTTTGAGGTCACAACATTTTTGATTGCGTCAATGGCGGAGAGCAGCTCGCTGCGGTCGATGTTCTCCGTTGCGATAAGGTCAATGGTGCAAAGCTCCTGATTTGCATAGCTCAGGGTCACGGTACCCACAATGTCCCCCTCTTTGATGGGGGCTTCGATGCTGTCGGGCAGGTTATAGGTGCGGTCGATGCTTGAGATGTCAACATCATCCGGCAGAATGGTGGAATAGGTGATGGCAGGTGCAAGCTGAAGTGTGTCCTTGTTCCAGGCAAATTCCAGCCTGATCTCTTTTACAAGGTCGTTTTTGTCCATGATGGTCTTGATGCTCAGGTTGTCAAAGGCCCATTCGTAAAGATTGATGGAATCCTGCATTGCGCCGTTTTCGTATTCCTCGCCCTTGTCGTTTTCGTATGGAGCGCCATAGGCAACACACAGATAGGTATATCCGCCCTTTGAAGCGGTAGAAACAAGGCAGAAGCCCGAATCGTTTCCTGTAGAGCCGGTCTTGATGCCCTTTGCGGGGCTGTAGTAGAGATCGCCGCCCCTGTTCTCGTCTATCATTGAGTTGGTGGTGACAAGATATCTGTCCTCACCGATGATGTCGGAGGTAACGGTGTTGGAAATATTCAGGAATTCCGGAAGAGAAAGGGCGTGCTTTGTGATAACGGCCATATCACGGACGGTGGTGTAATGGTCGGGATCGCTGAGTCCGTGGGGGTTTGCAAAGTGTGTGTTCTCACAGCCCAGCTCCTTTGCCTTTTTGTTCATCATATCAACGAATTTGCTGATGTTTCCGCCGCCGATATAATCCGCCAGAACAAGGGCGGCATCGTTGCCGGAGGGTATCATCAGACAGTGGAGAAGCTGATATACCGTCAGCTTTTCGTCCTCCTTGAGTCCGGCCATGGAGCTTCCCGTGCCGTCAAGCATGTGAAGCACGCTGCTTTTGACGGTGACATAGGTGTTTTTTATGTCCTTGACGTTTTCGGCGGTGATGATGTAGGTCATTATCTTTGTGGTAGAGGCCGGATAGCGGCGCTCGTCAGGATTTTTTGTATAGACAACGGTCTCGGTGTCTATGTTTTCAAGGTACAATGCCGTACAGTTTGTTTTAAAATCAATGTTGTATTCCGCTGCCCTGACCTCTGTTGCGGGTATGATAAAAGCAGACAGCAGGATCACAGCAGAGAGAAAAATTGTAACTATTTTTTTCATGGAAAAACCACTGCTCCCGTGATATAATTGAGTAAGCGGATAAGCTCCGCAGGAGGGTCTGACGTACCGCGGCGGCCGGTGCTGCCGGCATTTTGCATCGGCGGCACAGCCCTTGCCAACTATTATTTTACCTGATTTGATGTGAAAACTCAAATGGAATAATGCAAGAATTTATTGCGATTAAATTACCGAAATGTAGTGATACTGTTTGCAGCTGCTTTGGAAGTTTCGCGAAAAAAGGGGAAAGCTGATATTACGGCAAAAAGCTCTTGCGGTATATGACCGCCAAGGATAGGTGAAAAAATGATATACATTACCGGAGATATGCACGGCGAATACAGCCGCTATGAAAACAAAAAGCTGAAAAAGCTGGGTGAAGACGACGTGCTGCTGGTGTGCGGCGACTTTGGTTTTTTGTGGGACGGTTCTGCCGGGGAAAGAGCCGCTCTGAGAAGGATAAGTGAAAAGCGGTTCAAGACTCTTTTTATTGACGGAACACACGAGAACTTTTCCATGCTGAAATCCTGCCCCGTGGGGGAACTGTACGGAGGCAGAGTGCAGAAGGTGGCGAATAACGTCTACCGCCTGCTCAGGGGGGAGATATTCACCATCGAAAACAAGACCTTCTTTGTTTTTGGCGGAGGCGAGAGCGCCGACAAGGACATCAGGATCGAAAACGGGACATGGTGGAAAGAGGAACAGCCCACACTTGAGGAAATGGCCTACGCCGTTGAGAATCTCAACTCCGTGGGACGCAGGGTGGACTATATCGTGACCCATCAGCCCTCAATGACGGATATGGCGCTTGTGGAGCGGCGCTGCACAAAAACCCCCACGTCCACCTTCCTTGACGAGCTTTCTCATCAGGTTGAGTACAAGAAGTGGTTTTTCGGCAGCCTTCACAGGAACAAAAAGACCCCGAAGGCTTATTGCCTGTTTACGGATATAGTAAAAATCGGATGAATAACGCTTGTGTCAGACAGCAGGACCGGATCTTGAACCGGAGTGGTCAATATCAGCTTTTCCGGGCACAGGTGTCCTGTGTGCAGCAATACAAGATCCATGCGCCGTTCCGGCGGGCGGAACCTGCGGGGAGGGCGCATGCCTGAAAGATATTGAAAACCCGAGGGCGTGATAGTCTTACCTGGGCTGAAAAGCGGAATGAAACCACTGTTTTCAGAGAGCGGATTCCGGATTTCAGGCGTTATTAATTGCATAATATGCACTGCCGGCGGGAGCGGAATGTCGGAGGGAAACTACTATATATCCTCTATATATCTTCCGGCAGAAGAGGAGGAAAAACACAATGATAAAGAACGAAGAATTTCAGGCGCTGAGACAGGAATGTCTTGAGTGCCGCAAGTGCGGACTTTGTGAAACACGGAACAATGTGGTGTTCGGTGTGGGAGTTGACAATGCCGAGGTCATGTTCATCGGCGAGGGTCCCGGCGAAAACGAGGACCTGAAGGGCGAGCCCTTTGTGGGCAGGGGCGGTCAGCTTCTTGACAAAATGCTGGCGGCGGTGGACCTTGACCGTCACAAAAACATCTACATTGCAAACATAGTCAAGTGCCGCCCGCCGAAGAACCGTGATCCCCTTCCCGAGGAACAGGAGCAGTGCATAACCTGGCTGAGACGGCAGTTTGCAATACTGCGTCCCAAGATCATCGTGTGCCTTGGGCGTATCGCAGCGGCAAAGATCATCAAGCCCGACATCAAGATCATGAAGGAACACGGAATGTTCTTTGAGAAAAACGGCGTCCTCATGATGCCCATACTGCACCCCGCAGCCCTGCTCAGAAATCCCAATAACAAGCCTGCGGCCTTTGAAGACTTCCTGAAGCTGCAGCAGAAGATCAGGGAAATATGCGACCATACATATTGATCCTTCGGCTGTTTTCTTGTTCCGGAAATTTTAAAAAAGTGATGAACTAACCGTAAACTTTTTTGTTTTCGGTTCCATAAGCTCCTCCTTTGTGGTATAATGGTATCACCAAAAGAGCGCCCTGCTCAAAGAACGGAGGAGATTCCAATGAGAAAAATCACAAAATACGGCATGGCTGTCTTTGCTCTGATGCTGGCTATTTCAGTGTCCGGATGCGGAAAGAACGACAGCACAAGCACCGCCTCAACAGCGGATTCATCCGTAGAGGCCTCTGCAGATAACACCACCGAGAGCACGACCGACGAGAGTACGACTGACGAAAGCACGACCGACGAGAGTACGACTGACGAAAGCACAACTGACGAGAGCAAGACAGACAACAGCGCCGCCGAAGCGGACGTAAAGGATTATGTATACTTTGACAACAGTGAGACCAAGTGGCAGAACGTATATGCCTATTGGTGGAATGATGACTTCCATCTTATTACCAACAAGCTCACCGGCGAGGCCTATCCCGCCAACGGCGAGAACGGCACCCAGGTGCTTGACAAGTCATGGCCCGGCGTTCAGATGGAAAAGGTAGGCGACACCGATATCTACCGCTGTGTAATGCCCGTAGAGGCCACAAAGATCATCTTCAACTCCGGTGTGCCGGATGAGGACATCTATGCAGGCAAGGAAGGTTATCAGACCGGCGATACCGAGTTTGGCAATGACTACGGCGGAAAGATCTACAAGGTAGACATCTCCGTTGCCGCAAAGGCCGGACGCGGCGTTGAAAAGACAAAGTACAAGTACAATGCCGGCGCATGGTCAGACTATACTCCCTGATGTGTGACCGCAGACAATTGAACGACTGATAAATTACAGAAAAATGCGTCCGGCAGCGGGCGCATTTTTTGCGGTTTTATTGCTGTTTGATATTTACATTTGAGTAAAATAGTTGTAAAATAGAGGTATAAAGCAATGCATACAATGCTGAAAAAATAAAAAGGGAGAATCACACTATGAAAATTCTTGTTGAAACATCCGCTCGTCATGTACACGTTACTCAGGAGGCTCTTGAAACTCTCTTCGGTAAGGGCGCAGAGCTGACCAACAAAAAGGACCTTTCCCAGCCCGGACAGTTCCTTTGCTTTGAAAAGGTTACCGTAGTCGGCCCCAAGGGTGAGCTGACCTGCTCTATCCTCGGCCCCGTAAGACCCGACTGTCAGGTAGAGGTTTCTATGACAGACGCCCGCAAGCTGGGTATTGTTCCCCCCGTAAGAGAATCCGGCGACGTTGCCGGCACACCCGGATGCAAGCTCATCGGACCCAAGGGTGAGATCGATATTCCTCAGGGCGTTATCGCAGCCAAGAGACATATCCATTTTGATACAAAGACCGCAGAGGATAACGGCTTCAAGGACAAGCAGATCGTAAGTGTCGCTCTGGGCGGCGAGGGCAGAAAGCTGGTCTTCGGTGACGTTGTTGTAAGAGTAAGCGACAGATTTGCTCCCGCAATGCACATCGACACCGATGAGGCTAACGCTGCCGCAGTTGCAGGCAACGTTGAGGGCGAGATCATCGTCTGATCCCTTATCCTCCCGGAAGCGGCGATAGGCCGGCGGATATTTCCCGCTCCGGCGGGGATCATTCTCCGGCAGATCATACGCAAAGCCGCGGCGAAACGCCCCGGGTGTGATCCGGTGTTTCCTTGATGTCACTGTGTTCCGTATCAAAACCGTTTGTCTGGAGGCTCAGGCAAGCGGTTTTTTGATAATATACATTATGGGAACCTCTAAAAACCCCATATAAAAAGGAAAAAGCCGCCTAAAGTTGGCGACTTATAATTAGAAATCGAGTAATATTAAAA
>JBGUWL010000146.1:0-1919 GCA_045221075.1 Acutalibacteraceae bacterium | reverse complement strand
GTCTTTCCAGTTGAAATCCAAATAAAAATGGTTCTCGATCACGTTGGTTAATCTTAATTTATTCATTTTCATGTCCTTACGGACAATAATATTTTTCTTTCATTTGCATTGGGGTGCACACTAGTTTACGGCCTCTTGCAAGGTCGAGATCTTAAACTCGATGTAAAATCCTTCGGTAAACAATCTTTCCACAGCGATCTTCCTGTTAAGGGTCGCAAGTTCCTGTATCAGTTCACAAAGGAGGGAGGAGCAATCTGTGTCAAGCGGACTTCAAAGCCGCAAACGAAGCGTAGTATTCTCTCCCGGAAAGGTTGTTTACCAGAAAGGATATATCTCTATGCCACAGCATTGACATAAGGCTGATGGCGTTTGAGTACGAAGTATATGCGATTGACAAGCTTACGGGCGACCTTCACAATGGCTTTGCTCGGAACCATTCGCTTGCAGTTGTTCAGGTAGCAGAGCTGCATCGCTTCATCCTTGCGGATGGCCACCCAGGCGGCTTCGATGATGTTGCTCCGCAGGATTGCATGCTTGCGGAGGGTAATGTCCCCGACGCCTTCATGCTCCCCGCTTGAGTGGCACATCGGAATCATTCCCACATAAGCCGCAAGTTGCTCGGCGTTGGAGAAGCGGGTGATGTCCACGATTTCCGCCATCAGCGCGAGGCCGGTGGCCTGGCCGATGCCGGGAATTGTCATCAGCAGGTGCAAGGTCTCCTCGAAGCGTTCCGTGTGGGACAATGCCCGCAGTTTCCTTGTCATCTCGGCTTTCTGCTCCCGCAGGGCTTCAAGCTGCATGATGAGGATGTCCATCGTATGGCGGCCACTCGGCGTGCTCATCTCTACTTCCCTCAGCCAGTTCAGGAACCGCTTCGACCAGTGGGAATAGGGCTCGAGGTACGCTGTCGGCATCGCTATGCCCAGATATCGCAACTGGGACTTGATGCGGTTCTTCTGGCGCGTCATATCCTTCGTAATCGAGTTCTTCAATCTTATCAAAGAGCGTATCTCCAGCGCTTCTCTGTCGGGGGTATAGATACCTTTCAGTTGCTTCGCCCGCAGACTGACAGCCAACTTCTTGCTGTCTACTGCATCTGTCTTCCGCAGCTTCTCGCTGCTCATCGTCGGGACGTCCGCCGGGTTCACCACGATGTTGTGTATCCCCAATTCTGTCAACCTGTCGTGTATCCAGAACCCGCAGAACCCTGCTTCGTACACGGAGTAGTACTCCGCTTCCGGATAGTGACTGGTCAAGAACCGATGAAGCGCGTCCGGGTCTGCACCCTGGCTCATCCGCTTCAGTACCGAGGTCTCAGACAGGATTGTCACCGACCAACTTTTCAAATGAACATCTATTCCGACGTAGATGTTTTGTCCTTTGAAGGAAATTCTGTTACTTTGTGTCATAAGCTGTTCGTTTTTGGTTTGTTTTTGATTGGCGTTTAAAATTAACCAAAAATCTACAGCTTATCTTTTTCAAACTCATGAAAAACTTCCGGGGGTCTGCCTAAGCGGCAGGGGTCGGAACCCCTGAGAGCGTCCCTCATGAGCTTCTCAGAAGCTCACTCTTTTATTTGGATTACAAACATAGGAACTGTGTCGTGGCGGGTGGGAACAAACAAGCGGGGCGGGATCAAACAAGCCGGTCGGGATTGTCGCGCAGGGCGCGACATCCCTGGCTCCTCGCCGGAGGGGCCCTTGCAAAGGATTGAATGGCATCCCGGGCCTGCGGCCCTCCTGTGCTTTTCCGATGTCCGTCCTTATGCAAGCAAGCTTGCAACGGCCGGACATCAAAAAAGCACCGCAGCTGCGCTGCGATGCCATTCCGCTTTGCGGTGAGTGAGGGATTCGAACCCCCGGTACGGTCACCCGCACACCTGTTTTCGAGGCAGGCTCCTTCAACCACTCGGACAACTC
>JBGUWL010000145.1:0-3699 GCA_045221075.1 Acutalibacteraceae bacterium | reverse complement strand
AACTCCCTCCGGCGCTGCGCGCCACCAGCTTTGCATAAGTTCCGCCATCCAATCAGCGTTCGCCTTCGGCTCCGCTTCTTGGGGCGTCACTCATCCCTCAGTGAGGGAGGCACATAAAGGCTCCCTCTCAGAGGGGCGCGGGTGTCCGGTGGACACCGCTGCGCAGCAGCAGCGCCGACCGAGCCGACAGGCGAGACTGCTGTCAGCGAAGCTGACTGAGGGAGAGGGAAACGCTCGCTTTGCTCGCTCAATGACCGGCGAGCGCAGTGAAACAAGTGCCCTTGGGGTGCCGCCGGTGGTGATTTCGCGGCGCAGAGCCTGCGCTCCCTACTTCACGCTCCGGTTCAATGGCATCCGTCAGTTTTGTGCCGCGGATACGGCTTTATTCGGTTCGTTTATTGGTCAGATAAAACAGGCACGCCAAACCATAGACAGCGCGAACACGGGACCGGCAGCTTGCCGGCGCTTTCCTGACCTTGACTAAAAGAGCCAAAGGACATATAATCAATAACAGATAATACCGTTCCCTTTGGGAACATGACGATACCGGAGGTCGGACATGAAGTGGGTGTCGCATCTTAAAACCATAAATCATCACAAAAGGCTTGTAATGGAGCTGTGCTTCAGGGCGGGGCTGTACCGTCAGGGTCTTATGCACGATCTTTCAAAGTACAGTCCGGTGGAATTTCTTGTGGGCGCAAAATACTTTCAGGGCAACCGCAGTCCCAACGCCGCCGAACGTGAAGCAAAGGGCTACACCTCTGCATGGCTGCACCACAAAGGAAGGAACAAGCACCATCTTGAATACTGGATCGACTACAGTCTTGACGAGGGAACACCAATGACCGGAATGAAAATGCCGGTAAACTATGTTGTGGAGATGTTCTGCGACAGGGTGGCTGCCTGCAAGACCTACAAGAAGGACGCCTATACCGACGGGGACGCCTATGCCTATTATCTCCACTCAAAGCCCCACTACCTCATCCACCCCGATACCGCAAGGCTGTTGGAATTCCTGCTGAAAATGCTCAGGGACAACGGCGAAGAAAAGACACTGCTGTATATAAAGCACCGCCTGTTAAAAAATCACAGTCACAACGGGAGGAAACAATATGGATCTTGAACCTATCGCTCATATACAGAACGACTTCCCCACAAAATTCGGTCTGCCCCGTCAGAGCGGTATGTCTGAGCACCTTCTGTCACGGATAATAATGGAAAAGCCCTTCCGTGAGCCTGAGGCCTTCCGGGGCATTGAGGATTACACCGACCTGTGGCTGGTGTGGCTTTTTGACCCTATGGGAAAGCGTACATGGTCGCCTACGGTGCGCCCTCCCCGTCTCGGGGGAAACAGACGTCTGGGAGTCTTTGCCACCCGTTCTCCCAACCGCCCCAACCCCATCGGTCTTACAAGAGTAAAGTTAGTGAGCTTTGAGCCGGACACCCCGGACGGTCCCGTGCTGACCGTTGCGGGAGCGGATCTTAAAAGCGGCACCGCCATCCTTGACATAAAGCCCTACATCCCCTATGCCGACAGCGAGCCGGAGGCTTCATCGGGTCTTTTTGCGCCGGAAAAGACCTCGCCGCTGACGGTTGAAATACCGGAGCGTATCGCAGCGCTTTTCAGTGACGACAGGCTCACAGCGCTGCGGGAGGTGCTTTCACATGACCCCCGCCCCAGATATCATTCCGACCCGGAGCGGATCTACGGCTTTTCTTATGCGGGATATGATATAAAATTCCGTGTCGAGGACGGCAGGGCAATAGTCACGGATGCAATAAAAGAGAAGGACACATAAGCCTGAGACATGACCTCCGGCGGGCATATAGCTGTCCGTTAATCACAGGAGCGCCCCGGGTGACCGAGACAGAACCGGGTATTCCCTGCCTGTCATCCGGAGTAACGGTCATTCCGGCAAAACAGAAGCATTACACAGCAAATCAGATAAGGGAGACTTTTTATGCAGCTCTATGAAATAATCATTATCGCAGTCGGTCTTGCAATGGACGCTTTTGCGGTATCGGTATGCAAGGGACTGTCCCTGGGAAAGATACGCCCCTCACACATGGTCAAGGCCGGAATATGGTTCGGCGGATTCCAGATGCTCATGCCCATCATCGGATTTTTGCTGGCGGAGCTTTTTGTAGGGGTAATAGACCAGTTCGACCACTGGATCGCCTTTGTGCTGCTGGCGCTTATCGGAGGAAACATGGTCCGCGAGGCCTTCGGCAAGGACGAAGGAGCCGACAGCAGAATGGACATAAAGACCATGCTCCTGCTTGCCATAGCAACAAGCATCGACGCCCTTGCGGTGGGTGTGAGCTTTGCCTTTCTGGATGTAAATATTCTTATCGCATCCGGCATAATCGGAATTGTCGCCTTTCTATTCTCCTTCGGCGGAATAAAGATCGGCAGCGTATTCGGAAGCAAGTATCACAAAAAAGCAGAGTTTGTGGGAGGCGTAATCCTGATACTCATGGGACTGAAAATATTGCTGGAAGGCCTGGGAGTGATCTGATACGCTTGACACGGCGGCTGTATAGTTATACAATATTATATAGTAAAGGAGACCGTGAGGCACTGCGGTCAGACCGGAACATTGTCCGGCGCGTCGGGCACTGTTACCTGTCAATACTTTTTCCATACAGAACCGAAGGTGATACTATGGCTGAAGAAAAAATAAAGCTGGTGGAAGCAAAAAACGATACCATGTGGTTCAAGGGCTCGCCTATAATCCTTTCCGCAATGCAGCTTGCCGTTGATATGACAACGGGAGATATGTATACATCCGCAAAGTTTGTCAACATACAGCCTGAAAGCCTCAGGGCGATATGCTTTGACATAATCTGCTATGACGAAGCCCGCAACACCATCGCAAACATAAAAAACGTAACCTTCAGCGGTCTTGAAATCGGGCGCAATGTAGACTTCGGGTTCGGCCGGAGGATCGCAGTCCCCGACATCAACACAAGAAACGTTGAGTTTGTGCTTGTAAGCGTGACCAACTCAAAAAAGCAGGTATGGGAAAACACAGAGAGAAAGCGCTTTGACACCATCCTTGAACAGGAGAGCATATACAAGACCCAGGGCGATTACAACAAGCAGTTCCTTGACATCTGCACACGCAGCGGCATTGACGGGACGAACCTTGTTCTGCAGCCCGTGTTTGAGGATGACCACTGGCTGTGCGGCTGCGGCACCTTCAACTGGAACGATGAAAGAATATGCACAGGCTGCGGCGTAAGCCGTTCCTGGCTTGTAAGGAACACCCGTATAGAGACACTTGAAAAGCGCCGCGCCGTACAGGAGCAGGACGCCCAGCGTGTCAAGGAAGAGATACAGATGCGGGCTGCCCGGATGAATGACAACAAGGCCGAGCAGGAGGAATTTGAACAGCGGCGGGCAAGCATCGCCCAGGCGAAGAAAAAGGAAAAAAGGCAGCAGACACGAAAAAGAATGCTGATAACCACAATAATTCTTGTGCTTCTGGCAGTTGGGGCATACTGCCTCATGACCTTTGTATTCCCGAAATTCATGGAAGCGGAGGAATATGAAGATCCGTCCCTCGACAGCGCACTGATGTCGGCAGAAGAGTCCCCCGAACAGCCCTGATACTGTTTTCCGATCAAAAGCTGACACTTTTAATCGGAAAAGGCGCCGCCCGAGGCTGCGCCCATCTGTGCATACGCACAGATGAC
>JBGUWL010000144.1:0-10130 GCA_045221075.1 Acutalibacteraceae bacterium | reverse complement strand
GACTCTTTATCGCCATCGGCGTTCAAAGTGCCGAACAGCTGAAGAGTAGCCGGTTTCGGCGTCGCGGTAAAGGCAATCATGGACACGTTCGGCTGCTTGCCGCTTGCCTTGATTTCTTCGACAATAATATCCTCTTCAGTGACGTCATCGTCCTCACCATGGATAACGGCACGTCCTTTTGACAGGACCCCTGTGACGGCGCGCATGTAGTCTCCATCCGTGGAAGAATGCGCCTCGTCAATCAGAACGGCAAAGGTCTTCTGGTTCATCTCCCGGAGCAGATTGTTGCGAAGGATGTGATAAAACTTATGGATTGTGGTAACCACGATCTTTGTGTTGCCACGCAGCGCATCCGCAAGGTCACCTGAATCGCAGTCATCGTCCATGACCTTGACCTGACCACTTTTATGTTCGATCCCCAGAATAGCTTCCTGCAACTGGCGGTCTACCACAATACGGTCGGTAATGACCAGTACAGTATCAAAAATATTCTTGTTTGCAACGTCATGAACTGTCGACAGGATATGGGCAAGCCAGGAGATCGTTTCCGTTTTGCCACTGCCAGGGGAATGCTCAATAAGATAGTTGCACTCCGTCCTGTTCAGAATAACATCGTTCATGACCCGTTCCACAGCGCGCAGTTGATGGAACCGTGGGAAGATCAGTTCCTTGGTCACCGTCTCCTTGCCTGTATCAGGATCGCGGTGGCGCTTTGTTTTGATAAAGATAAAACGCTCAATAAGAAGCAGGATTTTGTCTTTAGTCCAGATATTATCCCACATATAGGAGACATTCCCGTTGTCATTGTGGGGATTGCCTTTCCCAAAATTATCACCAATGTTAAAGGGGTTGAAAAAAGTATCTGCGCCATTAACCCAGGTTGTGAAATAAACCTCGTTCAAATCCATAGCAAAAGCCGCGAACACCCCAACCCTGGGCTTAAACAGCCGGGTCGTACCGTCGCGTTCTTCTTTGTACTGGCGCAGGGCATCCTCGTAGTTTTGCCCGGAAGTGTTACACTTCAATTCCACGGCGAAGATGGCAAGGCCGTTCAGGAAGAGCACAAGGTCGATACGCTCATTCTCTTTATGATACACTTCTTGCATTACCGAGAAGATGTTCTTCTTGTAATTCTCGACGGCACGGGTATTCATGGTACTGTCGGGCTTTCGGAACATCAACTTCAAAGTGGCGCCGTTGTCAAACTCCACGCCGTGTTTGATGACATCAATCAGCCCGCGGGAATCACGGTTGATTTCCGAATTGATGAGATTGATGATGGTGGCCTCGGTACGCTCCTTATACATTTTTCGGAGGCGATCCATTGTCTCTGGCTGCGTAGCTTCAAAGAACTCCATCATAACCTCGGTATCCATCGCAAGGCCGGGATGGTATGCTGTATTCGGGCGAATACGATAATGATTCTCATCGTGCAGGTAATCCAGGATGAATCGCTGGTAATCTTCCTTTTCTCGAAGCTGGCTTGCATTAAATACCATGGGATGAGGCCTCCTTCACACGTTTTTTCCCGGTTACATACTCAAAAATGAGAGACTGCCTACATTGTCGAATGTCTGTTAGCTGACGTTGCTTGTAGGCTATCATGGCATCAATTTCTGCGCACTTGTGATCAAGAAAACGCGATATCTCTTTCTGCTCATCTATTGGTGGCAGAAGAACAGGGAGATTCTTCAACAGATTCTGACCGAGTGAGGCTCTGGTTACAATCATCATTTCCTTTACGAAGTATCTCCGGAGCATCTCTGCACGGAAATAGTACTTTGAATACCCCGGATATAGTTCTTCCGTTGTTGGCCTGAATCGAATCAAAAACCCTGCGAAGGTCGCATCATCAATAGTTTTCAATGCGGTGGATGCAATTCCGATTTCTTCGATGGTTTCTGATGTTCGAGTAAAGAACACATCCCCATATTGAACAGAGAACAATCGTCTTTCAGCCGCAGTAGATTCAACTAAGCCTTTGACCGTCTCCGGCAGACTTCTGTTGTTGTATACGTCTCCATAGCTGACGAATGAGAATCCGCTCCCAAAACTATCAGCATCTTTGCTTATACCATTTTGCAACGCACCCAGGTATCTGAGTTTTTTTATTCTCCAATGTTCTGGTATTTCCCCGATCCAACTTACATTAGATCCAGTATACGTTGCAGAAGGATTCAGTCCTTTTGACACAGTTTCAGATATGATAGCCTCCTGATAGGTTTTCAATGTCTGAACTTGTTGCTCCAGATCATCAATAATGCCATCGATTTTGGCACATTTCTCATCCAGATAGCCGACAATGGCAATCTGCTCTTTAACCGGAGGAATTAATACTACCGTATTTTTCAGAAGCTGTTGTGTTACGCTGAAAACCTTTACTCCCATTACTTGAGAGCGTATTTGAGTCCTCCAAAAATCTGTTTGGAATAAATACGCGAGATATTTCGGAACAATCCCATCATAAATCGGTCGAGCAATAATCGTGTGGTAACCAGCAAAAAGCTTTACGTCTCTGTCGACAAAAACACAATTACCAACACCTGCATAATCCTCAGATGTATCCGCAAATAGATAATCTCCTCTTTTTGCTAACGATGACTGCCCACGCCTTAGATATGTCTCTGGAACATAACGGATAAAAGCGTCTTTTATGCCCGTTCCAGTATTGTTTTTTGCATGAATCTGACCATAACTGATTACTGGAACGCCTTCTTCTGTTAAGTCTTCCTTGGTTATGTTAAGTCCTTTTCCAAACACAAACGCCTGACGGAGTTTCACCGTATCCCAACCCGCTGGTATGGATGAGCTGAAATCCATATCAATGGCTTTGATTGTATTGCCCATGTCTATGTGTTCCTTCCTAAAGCTCGGAGATTTTTTGGGTAATTCTCTTCTCATAGGCCATGAACCGAGCGAGTGCATCATCCGCAGATTCCGGAGTGCGATACTCATAGAAATACCGGGTAAATGGGAACTCGGCTCCCAACCGTTCCTTATTCTGCGCGCTCTCCGCTTTGTTCGGATTAAACTCATATGTCCAGATGGCATCCGGAACATGAGGAAGAACCTCAATCTCGAAGTATGTCTGTGCATCCTGATTCAGACGAATGATTTCTGTATCCTTTGTTGTCGGGTCAGTGATTATGTTCCCCTTGCGGTCTTTCTGAACGACTGCTGCTTTATCTATAACGCTCATAGCCATTACGATACCATTCAGCCTGGAATCAGTGTATCCCTCGATATCCCGGATGATACTTTTCACAGCTGACTGCAATTCTGAAAAATCTGTATACACCCTGTCGGATTGATGCGCTTCCAGCGCGGCAAGCACAGCATTAACAAAGACTTTCCCGCGTTTGTATTTCTGATACTTTTTCTCATCCTTGGAATCACGAGGATTAATCTCCTCCAGTTCCACAAGCTCCGCTTCATTGTACAGATTAGCGTTTGCGGTGAAATAATCGCTCGTCCGCAACCGTTCGATGCATTCAGCATTAATAGCTCCACGCCGTTGAAGTGGCTGATAAACCGCCCATTCCTTGTACAGGAATTCTTCTTTATCAAAAATCCGGCATTCGATTTTACAATCAGATTTCCGCTTCTCACACCACTGCGTCCACTTGCCCTCTTTGAAACCAGCATAAACCTCTGTGATGAGCATTGCCTGGTCGCGAGGGATTTCACGACGCTTTTTCCCGAGGGAACGCCCGAGTGGAGTCCACATATCCGTAGCATCAATCAGCTGGATTTTTCCCTTACGCTCCTCCCTTTTTCCTTTTGACAGGATAAAAGCATAGATAGCAATATCGGTGTTATAGAAGAGCTGAGAGGGAAGGGCGATGATTGCTTCTACCAGGTCGTTCTCCAGCATATACCTTCGAATCTGGCTCTCGCCACTTGTAGTATTCCCGGAAAACAGCGGTGAACCATTTGTAATGATAGCAGCGCGGCCTACATCGGGCTTCATCTTGGAAATGGCATGCTGCATAAACAACAACTGCATATCGCCAGTAGAAGGGAGTCCAGCTTCAAACCGGCATTTCAGTCCCTTTTTCTTTTTAGCGTATTCATCACGCACCGCTTTCTCAACGCCGTCCCCGGCATCCTTGCCACCCCAGGCAAGGCCGAAGGGTGGATTTGCTATGACAAACCGCATGTCGGTATCCTCGAAGCAGTCTTTCTTCATCGTGTCCTGGAAACGAATATTCTCAGCTTCCTGATTTTTGATGAGCATATCGGCAAGACAGATGGCATAGGAATCTGGGCTGTTCTCCTGCCCGAAAAGGCGCACCTCAGCCTGTGGGTTCATGCGCTTGATGAAATCGTGGGTAGTCGATAGCATCCCGCCCGTGCCGCACGCCATGTCCAGCACAGTGACCTCTTTGCCTTCGGAGAATACGTCATCACTTCCCTCAGCCAGAAGGACACTCGTCAACATCCGAATAACCTCGCGCGGGGTGTAGTGATCACCAGCTTGGGCGTTTTCAGAAAACCGCCGGATAATCTCCTCGAACATATATCCCATCTTGTGGCTGTCCACCGTGTCCGGATCAAGATTAAGCTCTGAGAATTTGCGTACAACGCCGAGGAGACGGTTGTTCTTATCCAGTTTTTCGATCTCCTTCTTGAATTCCAGTCCGTTAAATATAGCCTGAATGTTAGGGGAAAAGGAATCCAGATAAAACCCAAAATTCTCTACGATCGCCGGTGCCTCATCCAGCAGCTTTTTCAGATTGTACTGACTGGTGTTGTAGAAGGGATAACCCGTCAACTTGCAAAGCACCTGCGGCGGTGTATCCTTTTTCTTTTCAAATGTCGCTGCCACTTTGTCCCATTTGGCGCTCTTCTGCATCAGCGCGCATTCCAGCCGCCGGAGAATGATCATGGGAATGATGACATCCTTGTACTTGTCCGGCTTATAGGGCCCGCGTAGCGTGTTGGCGATGGAGAATACCATGTCAACTTCTTTTTTTACGTCGATGGTGGAGTCATCCATCATCACGGCGGTGATCTTTACTTCTGACATTTCAGTTCTCCTCAGTATTCATTTATATCGATTCCGGCCTGCAATAGGCGCTCGTACCTATCATTAGAGATGACCACAGCCAGCGGTTTCCCGTTTTTCTGTATGAAGGCGGTCTTATCCTCCGCAGACAAAGTGGTGATTATCTTCGATGCCTGTCCCTTCAGCAGATCAGTCATGTTGATATGCTGCATGGGGCTCTTCGCTCTTCCGTTATCAGTCATGGCGACCTCCCATCATTTGCTCACAAAACATCCTGACTATATTCTAACTAATAGTCATTACTTTTGCAAGGACTATCCTTAACATTTTCGTGAATATGTAGAAAAATAATTTGCAATTATCTTTCCAAGATAATGGAAAGCCCTGTTAGAGCTGGAACGCTCATAGGCGGCACATAAAAAAGTGCTGATTCTATGGGCGTTTTTCTTTTGACACGCTATCTTGACGAGATAAGACGTATTCGAAGACCCGTGATATTCTCAAGCTGTTCTTGAGAACAAGTTCGGCAAAATCACCCGTAATTCTCTTATAGAGAGTGGGGAAGAAGCCTCCCGGCCGACGGGTCGGAAGGGATGCCGATCAGCAACACCATCACCCACAGAGGCGCAACGGATCCGGACTCCCGTTGCTGCGCTTGGCCAAAGTGGGTGATAACGAAAACGAGCCAGCGACCTTGCGCAGGCTGGCCACTACCGCAGAAAACGGGGTGGCCGAGAATGAACAAACTTAATAGAGCCATAGCGTCTGCTCCTTTTCTGCATGAACAGAAAGGATGTACGACAATATGGCCAAGAAGCAGATTTTCGATTATGAGACCTACGATTTCACTACCAACCCCGGCGGATACACCTTTGAGGAGCTCGTGACAATCCGCCACATGCACGCAGAAGGACAGCCGATTTATCTCGCGCCGATCCGGATCGAAATTCCGGATCAGCTTCAGAACCTGCACACCGATTACGCTCACTGCAAGACGTGGTACATCGGGGCGGAGGCGATCACCGTCAAGCTGACGCCCGTCAGTGAGCCACTCTACGATTTCATGGTGAACAGTCTCCGCGCCGACCACAGGGACGGCGTCAGGAAGTCGAGGTGCCTTGTCCGCGGCAAGCGCGGCAAGCTCGTCCGCTGTGACGAGAAGAACCGCTGCGCCGAGTGTCCGTATGGCTACAAGCCCGAGGACCGCCAGTACCAGGAAGTCAGCTGGGACGAGCTGTCGGACAAGGGCGTCGACCCCGCCGCCGCTGACACCACTTCCGCTCCCGTCCTGTTCGAGATGGGCGTTGAAGCGGCCCGCGCACAGATGGCCGCCGAGGACCGGCGCCTCCTGACCGTCTACGAGATGCTGGAAGACAGGAAGGGCATCCCGGATATCATGGACAGGCTGAACCTCAGCCAGAGGCGGGTCTATCAGCTGATCGCCAGGTGCCGGGAAATTGTAAAAGACAATCTGTAATGGGGCTTCACCGCAACGGGGACAAGCAGCTCACAGGGCTAAGTGCCTCCGTTGCGGTGTGCCGAAACGCCGAGATACACCATTTCTTTTCGCCCCGGAATGGGTAAAGGGCAAAACGCAATATCGCGCAAAATGAAGAAGCCCGGCAGGGAGCCGAGCGCAACAAGATAAGCGGTTCATGTGAAAGCCCCCAAGTGATAGTACCTGGGGGCTTGATTGCTTAACAAATTATTAAATAATACTATATTGACGCAAAAGTTTATTCAGTACCATTAGCCTTCTTGCCATTTATTGTAGGAACATCTCCGTTATTTTTTGCAACTATAGTAAACGTCTTACCTTTGCCAAATTCTGAAGCTGCAATCTCAGCGCCACCAACATTAACACTTGCATCACCACTTTCAAGACCGTCTTTTAGCTGCGTACAAGTATACGTAGCTGTTGCTGTGACTTCTTTGGTGGTGTCATCCTTTACAACACTCAATGTTGCACCCTTTATAGAAGAGGTAGCCGTTGTATCTTCAGCAAGACATGCCGCCACTGCTTCGGAGTATACAGACCTTAAATTTGCCTCATCAGTAGCTTCACGGCTCTTCTCCAACTGCTTTGTAAAAATCGGAATTGAAATCGCTACCAACACGCCCCACAAGGACTTCTCGCTTCCGATTCTGTGTTAAATTCCGGATAAGCGATATTGACACACCTTTCCTATATTGCGCTGATTATGGCAAAATACGCTGACAATGGAGAAATACGCAGTAATGGCAAACGCCCAAAACTTAATGCTGCGCAAAATGGGGAAGAACTGATTGCCACTCTCTTCTGATGCTGTGATGCCCCTGCGCAACATAATTAGAAACTCACAGCTTTGGAGTCTGACCGCGTTTCATGGGCCGTGCTCGTCGCTATCGCCATCCCGGTATTCACAAGCCAGTTGGAGAAGTCCAGAGAGTCTACGGACGCCGCTAATATCCGTTCTGCCTACGCTGAAGTCGTTGCAGAGGCTTTGACGGATGGCACAGCAGAAGTCGAGCGTGAGGTTGAATTAAAGCAGACTGTTGATGACTGGCAGACCTCTCCGGCTCCCGAACTTGCTGGTGCTGGCGTTATCTCTGGCGGCAACCATGTTGATCCCACTATCTCTGGTGTGCCGAAGAAAGATGGGACTTGCACTGTTAAGTATACTCCTGCGGCTGGAACCACGGCTGAGAAAATTGAGATCACATTCTCGACCTGATCTCATTACATGACATGGCCGCCGCCCCTCCTCTCCGGGAAGGGATGAGGGCGGCGGTAATCCCGGAACAAAGCCTCGTCCTTGCATGCAGGACGGGGCTTTTCCCATAGACGCAGGAAGAGCACCCCTGCATGCAAGAGGTGCTCTTCTTGTCGTTCTCAGGCCTTCCCGGGGGCCTGATAAGTGTTCTATTTCTAATTATGCAATAGTGATTGTAGGAGCAGAGCCATCACTTTTCACAACGATGGTCACTGTGCCGCCTTTTTTAAAATCGGCAGCCGCTATTTCTACGCCACCAATGTTGACCTCGGTTACACCACTCTCAAGGCCATCTTTCTGGTGCGAAAGGACCAGCGTAGCAGTACCAGTATAGACGCCGTCAGTGCCCTTAGCAACACTAAGTGTAGCATCCTTCATGCTCGTAGAAGCAGTGGTATCTTCTCCGAGAACCGCTGCAACAGTCTCCGCATACAAGGATCTAATATTTGCCTGGTCAGTTGATTCACGGCTCTTCTCCAACTGGTTTGTGAAAACCGGGATTGCGATGGCGACGAGAACGGCCGCCTAACGATGGCGGGGATGGAGTATGGGATTTTTTCGAGCGTGATTTGGGCTTTGATGCAGGAAGTCGAAAAGTGATGCAGAAACGCCCAAGCCGTCAAATCAGCCTGGGCGCTTCCGAGCGGTATAGGTTTTTAGGCGGCGAGGCTTTTCGCGGCAGTGGTAATCAGTCTCCGTCCGCCGGGTGTGAAGGCGGCTATGGCGACCACCCCGCAGGTCACCACCCATCCCCAGTTTTGGCTCCACCAGCTGGTGGCCTTCCCGACATTTTCCGTCTGCATTTCCTGCAAGCGAATTACCCTGCCGGTATTGTTCTCCTCATGGTTGTCGTAGTCGGCATTTTCCTGGTGGACGAGATTGATTCTCTCCGCCAGCGGCGTTTTGTCATCCGCGAGAATCACCCTCACGGTCTCCTCGTGTACATCTTTGCCGCTCATGGCCTGTACCTGCTGTACCAGCTTCTCGGTATCGGTCGCGGTCTTCTGCGTGCTTTCGAGCGAACCAGTCAGGGCATCGCTCACAACCTTTACATTCTCATTATCCATTATTTGAACCCCTTTCGTCTTCGTCGTTTTCTTCCTTGGCCTCTTTTAGGATCAGCCGAATCCTGTTGATGTGGAACAGCGAGTCCTCGTCTGACCGCTCAAGGAGCCGGGCAAAATCTGCCATCGCCTCAAGCCTGTCAATCATTGATGGTCCCGCGGGCTGCCGTTTCCGCTCACTTTCTGTTCCATCCAGCACCGTGTAAGTAAGGAGCCTGTTTCCTACGACGTGCTGCTTGTACCGATCCCCATGATACTTCAGCAGATAGCCCGCAATGCCCTGGAGCCTCCTGCCATATGAGAAATTCTCGACCAGCTCCTCCGGCATCCGAATCTCCAAAGCAACCCGATCATCCTCTGTCCGCATCGGCCATTGGAGGACCACATCATACCTCATGTGCAGATTCAGCCCCGCGCTCTCCACTGCCTTCCGAATGTCCTGAATATAATCTATCGCCCGAATGCTGGGATCGGCGAAATCGATAAGCACCGTAACATTAACCGCCATTGCAATCACCTCCATGCGGCATTGGTTTAATATTGCTTGCGTAACCAATATACGACCAATATTGTCATTTGTCAATACCCTGAATGTGAATTAACAGGAAATTCAAAAACGGAGCTGACAGCATGATGCCATCAGCCCCGCCAAATCGATGTGATTCAGATTCTGACATTTCTCTCAGAGCCGTCCAGGAAACGGACGGTCAGATCGCTCGGTCCGTGGACCGTGATCTCTTCCAGCATCATGCGGGTAAGCTCCGGGACCTCGTCAGCCAGCGGCCCCTCTTCCGTCATGGCGAGCATCATCAGCGCCCGGTACCGCTGAAGCGCGTCACCCTCAACCGCCTGCTGTTCCCAGCGCGGGCGCAGTTCCTCCCGGCGCTCAACCATGCTGTTCCAGGCGATGACCACCGCCTGCCGCAAAGCCGCCTCCCTGATGTTTTCCGCCGAGCAGGTGTTCCCCTTTTTCTTCTCGGCGTTTTCGCATTTCCAGAAGACGGCTCGGTTGCCCTTCCAGTTCTTCCGCACATACTTTCCGCCGCAGGCGGCGCAGAAGATTCGGGAGTAAAACCGGTCATCGGTGCTGCTACCAGAAGTGCGGATGCCGTGCCGCTGGCGAAACGCCTCGCGGCGGGCAAGCTCCAGCTGCACCGCGTCCCACTCGGCACGGTCAACGATGGCGGGATGATCGTCTTTGATGAAATACTGTTCCAGGTCGCCGTTGTTCTCTGCCTGGGCCTTCGTCAGAAAGTCGGATGTGTAGGTTTTCTGCATGAGCAAATCCCCGACGTGTTTCTCGTT
>JBGUWL010000143.1:0-8708 GCA_045221075.1 Acutalibacteraceae bacterium | reverse complement strand
CAGCTTGAACATCACATGGAAAATCTGACTGGCGGCACCCCTCCCGTCAGATACCTACCCTGTGTAGTCCCTTGTAAACTGTACTTTCTTGCGGTGTAAATCAGTAAGCCGGGCAACCATACCCATAAATAGGTGCCGAGCCGAGGTAATGACTGTTTTCAATACAAGCGTCCCCGGCGTTGCCTTCGATGCTGTACACGATGCCGTCCTCAACGCGCTCGACGATGCCCACATGGTCGGCCAGACCGTCGCTCTCCCAATCGTAAAAGATCAAGTCGCCGGGACTTGGCTCATAGTCCATGTACTGCCATTGGTCACGTTCCCGGAACCATTCCACATACGGGATCACATTCAGTTCCTTCGGCAGTATGCCCGCGTCCAGGTAGCCGCATTGGTCGGCGCACCAGCTTACAAAGATCGCGCACCATTCCACGCGGTAAGGATAACCGTACCACTCGCAGTATTTCAGCCCGCCCTCATTGCCGATCTGAGTCTGTGCCACGGCAACAATGGCGGCGTCCCCCTCGCTCATAAAAGAGCGCCCGATGGGGTAATACCGGAGAACATGAGATACATAGGCTTTGTCGCCGTAGCCCGACCATCCGTACTGCTCGGCCATCATGTCGGAATACTCAATCGCGTTAAGTTCTGAATAGCCGCCGTAGTTGGACAGTGCCCAGGAAATATAGCCGGAACCGTAGTTGTACCCTTGCAAAGCCAGAGATATTCTGTCCAGATCGACAGGGCTTTCCACGCCTGCCATGTCCAGCACCTCGGCAAGTGTTTGGACGCCGACCTTGATGGAGTATTCGGGATCGGTGATGCCGCCCGGCTCACGGGGATACTCGGTGTTGTATCCGCTCTCCGAGCATTGCATGGGGTCGCTGGTCTGGCCTCCGCTTTCCTGCATCGTTACGGCGGCGATCAAGTCCTCGTATTCAGGGATGCCAAACTCCGCGGCGTACTTTCGGATCAGAGGCCGGTAGCCCTCCACGTCCTCACTGACGGGCACAAAGTTGTCGCGGCCTTTGCCGGTGCTTGTCAGTATGGAGGCTATGCCCATAATCACGACAAACGGGATCATAATCAGAATAAGGATGCCCGCTGCATAGATCAGCGTTTCCCGGCTGGGCGTGAGTGCCCTGCTGACTGCAACACTGAGCGCCTTTATGACCTTGCTGCCGGTGCTGACTGTGCCGGTGGTCAGTTCCTTGACCGCTTTTTCACGGGCTGCTTTACGGCCCTGCTCTTTGATAAGCTGTTTCTTTGCGGTTTTGATTGAGGAAGTATTACGGGGCAGCGCCGTCTGACGCTGCCCCGTAACTGTAATCGGAGTTTTTACACTTTCTCGGTCTTCTCGCTTTTTGGGCTGGATGCGTGGTTTTACGCTTTCGGCCTCGTTCCTTATTGGGCTGGGCGCAGGAGCTTCGCTTGTCTGAAGGATAGGCGCAGTTTCTTTCTCTCCGTCAAGGAACGTCTGGAGCATCTGCTTTTGAGGCTTTTCGGCTCTGGGAGCCGGAGCTTCGGCGTAATCCGTTTCACGGTGAAACGTATTTTTGCTCTGCTTAGCTTTAGTCTGTCGGTACTCTTTGATCGTTTCCCGGCGCATACGCTCCTGGGGTGTCGGTGCTTTTGGAGCTGGAGTCTCGGTATTATCCGTTTCACGGTGAAACGCATTTTTGCTCTGCTCGACTTTGGCCTGTCGGTACTCTTTGACCGCTTCCCGGCGCATACGCTCTTGAGGCGTCGGTGGCTTGGGAGCCGGAGCTTCGGTGTAATCCGTTTCATGGTGAAACGCATTTTTGCTCTGCTCTGCTTTGGCCTGTCGGTACTCTTTGACCGTTTCCCGGCGCATACGCTCCTGGGGCGTTGGTGTTCTGAGAACTGGAGCCTCGGAGTAATCCGTTTCATGGTGAAACGCATTTTTTCCCTGTTCGGCTTTGGCCTGTCGGTATTCCCGGACAGCCTCCCGGCGCATACGCTCCTGGGACGTTGGTGTTCTGGGAGCCGGTGCTTCAATATAATCCGTTTCACGGTGAAACGCATTTGGGCTCTGTTCGGCTTTGGCTTGCCGGTACTCTCTGACGGTCTCTCGGCGCATACGCTCTTGAGGTGTCGGCGTTTTAGGTGTTGGAGCTTCACGCTGCGTATAAGTATGTGAAGGACGAGCTTTCGGTTCCGGGGCCTCGCGGTAATCCGTTTCACGGTGAAACGGATAATTTTCATGCCGGGGATAGCGGATTATCTCATGCACCGCTCCCGCGGTGTAAGATTCCACCTTGTCCGTCGCGGAATACGGTTCCTGCTCCTGTTGCTGGGCCTCTTGTACTTGCTCTCTTGCCGCTTCAATCGCCTTATAGCGTCCGGCCCGCCGCATGGCTGCTTTCGGGGTGAGCTTGCTGTCCGGCTTTTCCTTAATGTGCTTTCCCCGGACAGCCTCTTTCTTTTTTCTCTCCATATCAGCCGCGCCCTGGTGTCGTGTTCATGAGCCTGTAAAGCTCTGTGTCACGCGGTACGGAGCAGTCAAACGGGATCACTGCTCCAGATACCCGGAGCAGGCCGTGACCCGGCTCCGCGTCCGTAACATAGCCCATCTGCGTATCGGAGATATGAAGCAGATTGGAAAGCTCGGCCCGGTCAGTTGCCGCCTGATTGAACAGCATGAGAAATTCGGAGTTTGCGAACATGAGCCTCGCCGTGTCAGATCGCAGACATTCCTCGATGTTCTGTGTCGCTGCCGTCATGATGCCGCCGTATTTGCGGAAACGTTTCCATGCGTTGTAAAGCATTTCTGCGGAATAGTGGTGACGAAAGTACAGATATACCTCGTCCAAAAAGACCCAGGTGAATTTTCCGCGCTTTCGATTTTCCATGACGCGGTTCTGTATGGCCTCCAGTGTTACGACAAGCGCCGTCGGGCGCAGGGCTTCGCCCATTTCGTAGAGATCCAGCACAACAATGCGGTTGCTCATGTCCACATCGGACTGATGGGCAAAGACATTCAAGCTGCCCTCGGTGATCAGCTCGGCGGTGAGGGCAAGCTCCCGTGCCTCCGGCTCCTTTTGCTTGAGGACTTCGTTTCGCCAGTCGGTGAGCAGCGGCGCCGGGGCCTTGCCTTTCAGATAGGGCTTGTAGATATTGGCGGTGCAGCGGTCAATGATGGACTTGTAGCTGCCCTTGATTGCGCCGTTTGCCATCTGCTGTTCCAAAATGCTTGTAATAAGCCCGGACTTCTGAGCAATCAGGTTTTCGTCATTGAAGCCGAAAACGACCTCCAGCGGATTCAGGTGGTGGGCGCTGTGCGGGCTGATCTCCACGACCTCGCCTCCAAAAGCGCGGGCCAGTGTGCCATATTCACGCTCGGCGTCCACAATGATTACATCGTCCTCTGTGCCGAGGACAACATTCATGATCGTGGACTTCATGCCCATAGACTTGCCGGAGCCGGAAACGCCCAGATAAAACGCATGAGGCGACACAAGCCGCTTGCGGTCACAGATAAGCGGATTCTTGCTGACCTCATTGATGCCGTAGGACAGACCGCCGGGGTCTTGAATCTCCTGCGCCCGAAACGGGATCGCCACGGCGCAGCTCTCTGTCGTGAGGGTATGCAGGGCATGGATGCGGCGCAGGCCATAGGGCAAGGCTGTATTCAAGCCGTCCTCCTGCTGGAAGCGGGCAGAGGAAATGTCGCAAAGATGCTCCTTGCCGATGGCGATCAGGCTCTCGGTGTCGGCGTCAAGCTGTTCTAAGCTGTCTGCCGTGTGAACAAGCGTGATTAGGGAGAAAATCATGCGCTGATCGTTCATGGTCAGATCGTCCATGTACTCGCGGGAATTGTCCCGCTTCTGCTCCATCGTCCTGGGAACCTCGGCGGTAAAGTTGTTGCGGCTGTTCTGCCTCTGCTGCCAGCGGGTTATGTCGGTTTCCACACCGAGGATGATAGATTCTACCTCTTTGACCGCTTCATCGGTAGGCACCGGGATCAGGTCAATAGATAAAATCAAATCACGGGCATATTCGGTGATGTCGGAGATCAGATCGTCGGTGAGGAAAGAAGCATAAGTGCGTAGGAACAGGGCACGCCCAAACTTGTTTCCAAACTCAAAGTGGTTTCGCCGGAATGTGATCCCATCCGGACAAATCAGGTTTCGGAAATCCTTGGCGCTGTGCATATAACGGTAATCGTCGTAGTCAAAATACTGTTCATAACCGGGACGGAAAAAGTCGTGGAGGATACGCAGCCGATCATAGTTCATGGCGGGCTGAATACCGGAGTCCAGGCGGGAGAAGGTCTTTTGCAGATTTGTTTCGGCCCGGCGGAAATACTTTGCGCTTTCCTCGATGCGCTTTGCCGGGATGGACAGGGTGACAAAGCGCTCCTAGACAAGATTGTTGCTCTGCGCCGCCCGGTCGATCATGATCCGGTTGGCTTCCTCCCGGTAGTGGTCGAGCCAGTCGTCTTTGTATGCCAACAAGATACGGCGTTCAAACTCTGCGGGATTGAGCCGGTGGTTTACGATGGTGATCTTGGCGGTGGCGTCCGTGGGCAGAGAGTTCAGCGCCCCGCAATAGGCTTTGAAAATGCTCTTCTGTGTCTCCTGCGAGGCGGCGATATAGTTTACATCAGTCAGCTTCCAGCTCCGGCTGTGCTTTCTGCCGACCTCCCAAATGCCGTTGGTGTAGATGCGCCGGATCGGGATGGTATCCTGCACGGAACGCGGGATTTTGAGCTTGACGCGCTCACTCTGGTTTGCCGCTGCGAGGGTTTTAATCAAAGTCACCACGCCCCTTTCTGTTGAAGCACTTGTAATAGGCACTGTCGGAAATGTACTTTCTGCCGCCGTAGCATAGATACTCCGTCTTGATGACAGCCCATAGGAACTGCTCAAAGGTCATGCCGTTGTAAGAGAAAAAGCCGGACATGGCTGCGGGAGCCGCCAGCACGATGCAGAGCCAGCTTGCGCTTTCCTTGCCGATCACCTTGCCGAGAAGCAGGTAGACGCCTGCCGCAATCAGGATAGCGATAACCGAGCAGAAGAATTGACGGGCAGACAGGCCAAAGAAGATACTCTCCTTGTACTGCCGGATTTCTTTCGGGATTTTTACCTCTATAAAATGCACCTCATTTCATTTGAATTTAATCCGTTTCACGGTGAAACGCATTTCAGGCGGCGGGGTCAATCAATCCCGTCGCTTTCTTTCATCACAATGTCACTCACGACCTCATTTCCCCATACATCCCAGCCGCGAGCCGGACGCCGGGCAAACAGCTCAATCTTTGGCACGTCGCCCATAAGAGCCTCAATGCGCCGCCGGGCCTCGGCGGGTTTTTTGCTGTGTTCCTCCACATGGGAAATGATGACCTGGTGGATGTTCTTCGCAACACGTTTCGGATGACCTTTCGTGGCAAGCATACAGATTTCCACATTGGAGCGCGTCCAGTAGCCGAGGCCCCAAAAGATGCCATTGCTGTGCCGAGCCAGCTTCACCCACACAAAAGCCGTGGTCTTGTATTCAAAGCCCCATGCCTTGATGACCTGCAAAGCCTCCTGTATCATGGGCAGCGTCGTCCAGAGAAAGAGAATGGCGTCCCGGGCGGCCAGCTCCTTTACGGGCAGGGTTGTGATCTGCTCAAGCTCCATTGTCGGGTAATGCCGCTCTATATACCCATTTCCCCGGTACATCCTGTACCGCCACGGGGGATCAGCGTAGATAACAGAATACTTTTTGCTTATAGGCTGAACATCTCCCGAACGATCCGATCCGCGCCCTTTACCAGACCTGTCAGCACCAGCATATTAAAGACAAGCTCCCCGATGTATTCCCATGCCATTGTCACGGCTGGCAGCGTCGTGTCCACGGTCGGCGCTGCGCTGGACAGAAACGCCGAATAGATCAAGCAGGCCAGCACAATGACCGCCCCCTCCAGACATACGCCTATATAGGATTTCACAAACGCCTTGCCGATCCCGGCAGTAGTCTCTCCGGCAAAGGAGGCAAACGGCAGCGGCGACATGGCGGTATAGAGATAGAGCTTGAAGAAGCGCCCGTAGACGGTCAGGATCAGGATAAAGGACATGACGGTTATGAAGAGACTCCCCAGGAAGGACACAAGCCAGAGCGGTATGCTCTGCATAAAGCCTACGTCCTCAATGGCGCTGACGATTTCGGTGGGCAAACTTGCAGAATCCGCGACGGCGCCGCCGATGCTGTTCATGGACGCCGACACAACGCTGCCACAAATGGCAAAAATAGCGGTCATGATCTCCATACCACGGCCTACGGCGACCTTGGCCAGCACAAAGCGGATAAAATGACGCAGGGCAAATTCCGGCCTTTGCAGCTCCTTAAAGGATGCCGCTGAGGAAAAGATGCCGATTGCGAAGAACAAGACGAGCAATCCATAGCCGATCCCCGTCAATGCGGAATTGATGTTGACAATCACGCTCCAGATCTGCCCGCCCTTGAATGTTTCCGGCGTCTGCGTGATGAGCTGCCACAATTCGGCCAGCTTGCCATTCCATGTGGCAATAGCGCGTTCAAGATTTCTTACGACCCAGTTATCACTAATTGACTTCACCTCTTTCATGATGTAGTTACAACGTATTGACAGATAATCTGCCACCGTCTATAATAGCGGTAAGGAGATGATTATGATGGATCAAAATTTCAATGTAGTTACCGCCCCGAAAACAGCTACTTTTCAAATGAGAATCAATCCCGAAGTAAAGCGCCGGGTTGAGGATGTCTACGCAAAGCAGGGGCTTTCTTTTACCGATGCCGTCAATATTTTCATTCAGCAATCGCTCAATGATAACGGTCTGCCGTTTCTTGCCTCTCCCGAAAACGCAGAGTTTATGCGTGCAAAGGCTATGCGCCGCCTCTTGGATGAAGCGCAAAAGGGTTGGGATTCCGCGGAAAAGGAAGGCTGGCTGAGCATCGAAGATTTGGAAGCACAGCTTGGTATGGAAGATGAATAAGGTTTTCATTTCCCCAGAAGCCGGACGCGATCTGTCTGAGATTAGACGATACATTGCAAAAGAACTGAAAAATCCAGGTTCTGCAAGGAAAACCGTCAATGAGATTCTAAAAAATCTAAAATCTCTTGGTCGTTTCCCGGAACAAGGCCCATCTGTTGAGGCACTCACAGGTTTCAAGACAGATTTGCGTATACTGCTGTGCGACAAGCATATTGCGCTTTACAGAATTGAAAACGGAACTGTTTTGATCTCCAGAATTGTAGATGCGCGGCAGGATTATCTGCGAATACTGTTTGGCGAGGATTATCTTGACTGAGGAAATGCGTTTCACCGTGAAACGCATTTCCTCTCTTCCTTTTTACAGTGCGCCGATGGTGTTGAGGATTTCCTTGGCAAAGGCGATCACAAGACCGCCGAACAGGCACAAGAAGCCCTGGGAGCGCTGGCTTGCGTCATGGCTCTGGATGGACATACCCACCTGCACAATGCCCCAGCCGAGGATAATGACGCCGACGGCCTTAATCGCGGAAAAGATGAAGTCGGACAGATTGTTGACCACGGTGATCGGATCGGCGGTGGTGGCAAAGGCGGCGGTAGTTAGCATGGTGACGCAGACCGTCAGCATACTCCAAAGGCAGAAAAAGAGTTTTGCGCGCTTGGACATAGTTTTTTTCATTCAGTTTCCTCCAATGTAGATAAAAGATACCGCATATCGTAGAGACAATGCGGGCTGTGGACATAGGGGGCGGCTCCGCCGTCCTCGGTATAGATAACATTCGGGTGCTTCATTAGATCGTATTTCTCGTCAATGACCGGTCTTTCCCCTCGGATGAATACAATGGCGTTTTTATTATCCAGAAGTCGGACTTCATCAGGGGTCATAAGCTCACGGCCTGTCTGCTGGGTACTCTGCGAAAACGATCCGTTTTTTCCCTTGCCCTGGCTGCTCGATGTGGTGATGATTGTCTCCTTGCCGAGCTGCTCGGAGATATATTTGTGGGTGCTTTGCTCATTTCCGCCGAGATAGATCATGGTGTCGGCGTTGCCGATAATGCCTTCCCAGTCGTCTTTGAACAAGGCTTTGAGCTGGGAGATGTTTTGTAGGATGATGGTCGCCATGATGTTTCTGGAACGCATGGTCGCTTGTAAGCGGGCATAGCCGTCCGGCAAAGCTACGTTAGCGAACTCGTCGAACATGAGGCGTACAGGCACGGGCAGACCGCCCATGTGTACCTTGTCCGCCTGATAGTAAAGCTCCTGAAACGCCTGGGTATACAGCATTCCTACAAGGAAATTGAGGCTCACGTCGTTGCTGTCCGGGATCACGCAAAAGATGGCCTGCTTGCGATCTCCCAGCTTGGAAAGCTCCAAACTGTCCTCGTCTGTGATGTCCTGAATTTCCGGCAAGGTAAAGGAGGCCAGCCGCACGGCGGCACTGACCAATATGGACTTTGCCGTTTTACCTGCAGCCTGTTTGAAAATGTGGTATTGCCGCACAGCGATATGATCCGGCTGTTCTTCCTCCAAAGCCTCAAACAAGAGATCCAGCGCCGATTGAAAGTCATCGTCGTCCTCCTTGGCCCCGGCGTACTCGATCATGGTGAGCATCATTTCCATGGTCTGCTCATACGGCGGGGATTCGTGAAGAAGATAGAGCATCAGGGCGGAATCCAGCGCCACTTCGGATTTCTCCCAAAACGGATCATTGGATTTGGAGCCTTTCGG
>JBGUWL010000142.1:0-3003 GCA_045221075.1 Acutalibacteraceae bacterium | reverse complement strand
GAGGCACGCCCTCTACTACACCGGAGACGGGTCCGATCTTGCCCGCTGGGCCGTGATCGACGGTGCCGTCCGGTTCACACCCGGGACCCAGGAAATCACCGTCTCCTCACCCGTCTTTGATGTGACCTACGGCGACAAACCCTTCAACATCGGCGCAAAGGCAAAGACATCCCTTACTTATGTATCCGACAACACAGCCGTCGCAGCTGTAAATGCAAACGGCAAAGTGACAGTGGGTAACGCGGGAACCGCGAAGATCACTATCAGCGCCGCAGCCAACACGCAGTACAGCGCAGCCGAAAATGTCACCGTGACCGTCAATGTCGCAAAAGCCGCCAGCAGTGTCACATTGAAAGCCAAAACCGTGACATACAACGGGAAGGCGGCCGCGATCGGAAAAGCGTCCGTAAAGGGAAGCACCGGAAAGATCACCTATAAATACTACAGTGATTCCAAGTGCGCCGCACAGGTCAAATCAGCGGTGAATGCCGGCACCTATTATGCAAAGGCTTTCGTGGCGGCAGACAAAAACTACAAGAGCGCTTCCAGTAAAGCCGTCAAACTGACCATCTCTAAAGCAGCCACCAAGGCCACCCTGAAAAACAAAACAGTGACCTATAACGGGAAAACGATCGACCCGGCCAGGCCGACTGTGACCGGCAGCAAGGGCAAAATCACCTATAGGTTCTATTCGGACTCCAAGTGCAAAAAGGCTGTCAAGGGGCATTCCAAGGCGGGAACATATTATGTAAAAGCGGATGTCAAGGCGGACAAAAACTACAAAGCCGCCACCAGCAACGCGGCTAAGCTCGTCATCAAAAAGGCTGCCCAGAAGGTCAAGACCATCACGGCCAATGCGACCGTATCCGCTTCAAAGCTGAAAAAAGCCGCACAGACTGTCAAGATCAAGACTACAATCGTCGGAAAAGGCAAAGTCACCTACGCAAAGAGTTCCGGAACCAAATCGATCAAAGTCAGCAAGGCAGGAACGATCACAGTCGCTAAAGGGCTGAAAAAAGGCTCCTACACGATTAAAGTTAAAGTTGCTATAGCAGGCACTGAAAACTTCAGCTCAGCCTCAGCCGTAAAGGCGATCAAGATCACCGTGAAGTGACGCGTACCACAGCATAATTATCGTGAGATGATGAACACCACAGCAAAATTATCGTGAGGCGATGAACATCACAGCATAATTACCGTGAGGTAATGAACATCACAACATAATTATCGCAATGCGATAAACATCACATCAAAAACATGAAAAGCGGGAGCTGCTGCACAGCTGGAATCTCTATTCTCAGCCGATGCTGCAGCTCCCGTGTTTTTATCCGCTCAGGAACTAAATACTCTATACTTTTTTTATTATTTGGCGATAAACGTTCCGGTAACAGTCTTGTAGGTCTGGTTTCCTTTCACGCGGACGCCGGTGATCTTGTAGGTGTATCTTGCGCCCTTTTTAAGGGTCTTCACTCTGACCTCAATGCCGTCGTTGTCTTTCTCAAGGATCTTGACCACATAGTTTTTCTTTCCGTCGGAAATGGTGACCTTAGGGGCTTTCCACTGAACAGCAGTGGTGAAATCGAAGTCAACTTCGTTATCATGACGGTCGTACTCAACCTTTTTGGCTTTGGGTGCCGAAGTGGTCGCAGGGATGGTGACCTTGCCGCTTACCTGGCCGTAGTTCTTCTCGTTTTTCTGCTTGACACCGGTGATGGTATATTTATAGGTCACGCCCTTTTTGTAGCTCTTGATCTCAAAGGTAAGGTCATCTTCATCCTTGCTCCGGATCACTGTGCTGTAGGCTTTACCTTTGGTATCAGTGACTTTGACCTTGACGTTTTTATATTTGACATCTGTCTTGAATTCGACATCGACACGTCCGCTGCCTTCGTACTCCGCTTCGCGGATCTTCGGGGATGCCAGCGCCGGGATGGCCGCTGCCATCACAAACATCATAACCATCAGGGTGCAGACCAGTCTTCTAATTCTTTTCTTCATAAGCATTTCCTTTCTCAGCCATTACTGTTTCGATATAGACTTTTACTCTTCTCAGATATTACTGTTCTCGATATGGACTTTTACTCTTCTCAGGTATTACTGTTTCGATATGGATTTTTTACTTGGATTTTTACTATCCGGACTATTTCCGCTTCACCGCTTTCAGTCGTCGGTTTCGACTTCAGAGTCGAGAATCCGGCCGGTCACTGCGTCGATCTCATATTCATATTCAAGATTACCGCGGTAGAATTCAACGTCATATTCTTTCCTGCCGCCATCATCCTCGAATTTCGCAGTCGTGAATTTTACTTCATCTTCCTTTAGGCCCGCATGCTCCAGAGCGATCTGCTTGGCGCGGTCCACGCTGATATATTTGTTGTCTGCTGCCGGTTCTTCCTTATCTGCGGCATTTGCGCCAGTCTCTGCAGCTGCAGGAGCAGCTTCGCTCGTCTGTGCCGGCTGCTCTTTTGCAGGCTCCGGTGCGTCCTCTCCGATCTGAGCCGCGGCTTCAGGTGTGATCTCTTCCTGCACGGCGGCATCGTCGGAAGCTGGCTGACTGTTCTTATTTGCGGCCGCATCTGTCCTGACTTTCGGTGTTCTGTCTTCCTTGTCCCTGTCCAGGACTACACCGTCTTCAGCGCGGATCTCGTATTCGTATTCGATATTGCCGACATAGAATTCTATATCGTATACGTAAACACCATCATCCTTTTCCAGATGTGTCCGGAGGTTCGTGACTTCATCCTCTTTAACGTCTGCATCCATAAAGGCAAAGGTTTCCGCTTCCTGCTGATCCAGAAGACCGTTGTTGGCCACCGTGGAGGCGGCATATGCGGTTCCTCCACCCAATGCAGAGACGAGGAGCAGTCCCGCCATTGTCTTTGCCAGTGCCAGTGTGCTGATCTTTCTCATGCATTCTCTCCTCCCTATAAAGTCAAGCACTTTTCCCTAGAAAAATAAGGTTTTTTCAACGATATACCTCTACTGAATGAGCCATGGAAATGG
>JBGUWL010000141.1:0-2482 GCA_045221075.1 Acutalibacteraceae bacterium | reverse complement strand
GGCATAGTCAGACGCATAGACGATCTGGGACGTGTCGTTATTCCAAAAGAAATTCGCAGGACCCTCAGGATAAGAGAGGGCGACCCGCTGGAGATATTCACCGACACAAACGGAGAGGTGATATTCAAGAAATACTCACCCATCGGGGAGCTTTCCACCTTTGCGGAACAGTATGCGGAGGTGATATACAAGACCATACGTCAGGCTGTCCTTATCAGCGACACGGACCATATCATCGCCGCTGCGGGAGTGCCCAAAAAGGAAGTGCTGGAAAGAAGGATCTCCCCCATGCTGGAAGAATACATGGAGGGACGCAGGCCCTTCTTTGCCGCAAAGGAAGGCGTGGGAGTGTTCCGGCCGGTGGAGGGCTTCCCCCGCAGCGCCAGCATCATGTATCCCATAATTGCCGCCGGTGATATAACCGGGTCTGTCATCATGCTTTTTGATGAACAGAATGACCTGCCTACGGAGATTGAGAACAAACTGATACAGACTGCCGCGGCTTTTCTCGGACGACAGTCCGAATAAGCCCGCAGATACAGAACAAAACGGCAGTACGCTCCGGTTTTTCCTTTGTCGGAATAAAACCGGAGCAGTGTTTTTCAGGCAATACCGCACAGAGCTGCTGCACTGAGCCGGCGGAGAGCCTCCGCACCCAACATTGTTTTGGAAACACATTTACTGCCAATACTATATTGAGTTACCAAAAGAACATGGGACCGGCAGTACCCCAAGGGCACTTGTTTCACTGCGCTTGCCGGCGGTATATGTAGGGTGCTGCCTTGATGATCTTTCTTATTGACGATCAGATCGGGTATATCCGCTGTCATCCGGAAAGCATTTGTTTTCGGCGGTTTTGAAATTTCCTGATCATGGGGCAATGTTTACCGGCACATAAATAAAATAATAATAACCGTATTTCTGTACATACATCCGAAGAAAAATATGTTATAATGGTATCGGGAGGAATAGCCATGAAACACTATGACCTTAAACGCCCGATGTCAGAGACATTCCTTGTGGGCGCACTTCTTACCATCGTAGGCGGATATTTTGACGCTTATACATACATTGCAAGAGGCGGAGTTTTTGCCAACGCCCAGACGGGAAATATAGTTCTGCTGGGTCTGAACCTTGCCGAGGGCAACTACCTGAAGGCCTTGTCTTATTTTATTCCGGTGCTTGCTTTTATTCTCGGCATCTTTACGGCAGAGCTGATACATAAAACCAAAAACAAGACCCCCTTTGACTGGAGACAGCTGATAATAGCACTTGAGATAGTGACCGTCGTTGCCGTTGCCATAATACCGGTAAGTCCTGCGGAAATGTATTCCTTCAATATGTTTGCCAATGTGATAATCTCCTATGTTTGCTCACTGCAGGTGCAGTCCTTCCGGAAGATACACGGAATAACCTGCGCCACCACAATGTGTACCGGCAACCTGAGAAGCGGCACGGACCTGCTGGTAAAATATCAGACCGGCAGAAATAAACAGGATCTCAAAGACGGACTCAAGTATTATTTTATCAATGTGTTTTTCGTTGCCGGGGCCGTGATAAGCGTGTTTGTCACAAAGGTCTTCGGCACGTCAGCCGTGATATTCTGCCTGTTCCCTCTGGCACTGGTCTTTGTACTCATGTTCCTTAAACCGCCGAAAAAACCGTCAGAAAAGTAAACCAAAAGCCTCTTCCCATCCGTTCAAGGAAAAGAAGAGGCTCTGTTTTTTCGGTCAACGACAAAACTGCCGTATATTGCCCATCGGGCGCTTAAATATATGTTCCTCAAATACGGACAGTGCAGACCACAAAATCAGATATTGTCAATTCAGAAGCGCACATAAAACGGTCTTGATCCGGTCGCTGCGGCTCTTCCGGTCTTGCTGCGCAGACTGACAAAGCTCAGTCCGACACCGCCGGTAAGGGGTCCCACCTGTCCTGCCATCTGACCGAATACCGAAGGATCCGTGCCCTCAAAATCCACGATCACAAGATATCCCGACCTGCCATTCTTTCTCATGCCCTTGAGGTATGCGGACTTTATTCCGGGAGTCATGTCAAGAAGCTGTCTGAGCTTATTTATCATCGGTCCCGGGACGGACTGCAGTTCAAAGAACTCCGGCGCAGATGCGGCTGCCGGACCTGCCGATACGTTACGGACCGACGTGTCAGCCGCCTGACTTACGGGTGCGGCCGGCTGAGGCGCCACCGGAGGCAAAGGCGACTGGGAGCGTTCATCAGCGGCCTGTTTCTCCGGCTCCAATGTTATCTCCGATTCCTTCTCGTAGGTGTACTTCTGTACCTCCGGCTCCAGTGTTATTTCCGATTCTTTTTCATAGGTGTACTTCTGCGGCTCGGACTTTCCCTGAGCGCCGAAGGTGTCAGGCTGATGCTTTATCTCCGGTATGCCATATGCCTGGGCTTCATTGTCAGACTTTATCTGTGCGCCGAAGGTGTCCGGCTGGTGCTTTATCTCCGGTATGCC
>JBGUWL010000140.1:0-32241 GCA_045221075.1 Acutalibacteraceae bacterium | reverse complement strand
ACGTTATCTGTGCGTATGCACAGATGGGCGCAGCCTCGGGCGGCGCCTTTTCCGATTAAAAGTGTCAGCTTTTAATCGGAAAACAGTATTATTCCTGATAATTATATGCAGGATCAGCCAAAAAAAGCTCAAAAAAGCGCCCGACCAGCGGACGCCTTTTCATTAACCCTTTACGATAGCTTCTATCTTTTTCTCAAGACCTTCCGCATCCAGGCCGAATTCTGACAGCAGACCAAGAGCGGGACCGCTGTGTCCGTAAATATCCTCAATGCCTATCCTGCTGACAGGAACGGGACAAAGCTCTGCGGTCACACTGCAGACGGCCTCACCAAGTCCGCCGATGATGCTGTGCTCTTCAACGGTGATGATCCTGCCGGTCTCCTTTGCAGCCTTTACGATAATGTCCTTGTCGATGGGCTTGATGGTGTGCATATTGACAAGACGGGCGTTGATGCCCTTCTCTTCAAGAGCCTTTACGGCCTTGAGAGCCTCATATACCACCAGACCGGTGGCGATGACGGTAACGTCACTGCCCTCCTTGAGGGTGATGCCCTTGCCTATCTCAAAGTGATAGTTGTCGGGATCGTTGAAGGTATCTATTGCAAGACGGCCAAGACGGATGTATACCGGTCCGTCATATTCAAAGGAAGCCTTTATGGCCTCTGTCATCTCATAGTGGTCGGCAGGATTGAGCACTACCATTCCGGGGATGGTCCTCATAAGAGCCAGATCCTCGCAGCACTGATGTGTTGCGCCATCCTCACCAACGGAGATTCCTGCGTGGGAGCCGGCGATCTTAACGTTAAGATGGGGGTAGCCCACGGAGTTCCTGATCTGCTCATAGGCTCTGCCTGTTGCGAACATTGCAAAGGATGCGGCGAAGGGTACCTTTCCGCAGGCTGCAAGACCGGCGGCAACGCCGATCATATTGCCCTCTGAAATACCGCAGTCAAAGAAGCGGTCTGGATATGCCTTTTTGAATATTTCTGTTTTTGTCGCAGCAGCCAGGTCTGCGTCAAGAACAACGATCTCGGGATGCTCCTTTGCCAGCTCGCAAAGGGCAAGACCAAAGCTTTCTCTTGTAGCGATTTTTTTAGTTTCTGCCATGATTATGCCTCCAATGCTTTCAGCTGTGCGTTAAGTTCATCCATTGCGACTTTATATTCATCGGCGTTGGGCGCTTTTCCGTGCCAGCCTACCTGATTTTCCATATAAGAAACGCCCTTGCCCTTTATGGTGGTGGCGATGATGGCGGTGGGCTTGCCCTTTATGGTCTTTGCCTTGTCGAGAGCGGCCTTGATCTGTTCAAAGTCGTGACCGTCGATCTTTATGACCTCAAATCCGAAGCCCTCAAACTTCTTGTCAAGGGGTTCCAGACCGGCAACGTCATTGACGTGACCGTCGATCTGAAGTCCGTTGAAGTCCACGATAACGCAAAGATTGTCCAGCTTGTTATGGGATGCGAACATAGCGGCCTCCCAGACCTGACCCTCTTCACACTCGCCGTCACCCAGCATTGCGTATACTCTGTAGTCAGCCTTGTCATACTTGCCGGCAAGAGCCATACCGCAGGCTGCGGAGATGCCCTGTCCCAGAGAACCGGAGCTCATGTCAACGCCGGGAGTACCCTTCATATCGGGATGACCCTGAAGCATTGCTCCGATGTGACGCAGCACCTTGATCTCGTCTGCCGGAAAATAGCCCTTGAGCGCCAGCGCGCCGTAAAGCGCCGGACAGCAGTGACCCTTTGAAAGTACGAACCTGTCCCTCTTGGGATCAGAGGGATTGGCGGGGTCTACGTTCATCTCCTTGAAGTAAAGGTAGGTGATCATATCTGCAGCGGAAAGTGAACCGCCGGGATGACCCGACTTTGCGTTGAACACTCCCTCCACCGTGTACAGTCTTACTTTGCAGGCATTCTTCTTCAGTTCCAAAAGCTCCTGATTATCCATACTGACAGTTTCCTCCGTTTCTTGCGTTTCCTTATATCTTTTCCGGCTCTCAGCGCTGCCGGTCAAGCGCGTTATTTTTTCTTTTTCCCCTTGCGTTTTGAATACAGGCTGGTAAATATCACGGCTGCAATAGCAAACACGCCTGCGGCAATAAGCACGATGCCCCACGCAAGGTATACCCAGTCATCGTTGCCGCCGGTGCTCTCTTTTTTCATGGTGTCAAAGGCCTTGTTGCCGCTGCCCGTGGCGGATGCGCTCATCTCGAACCTTGAGGTCTGTACTGAGCTGTCCGAGGTCTTGCCCGAAGACTGTTCGGCCGACGACTGTCCCTTTCTGAGTTTCTCCCAGTCCTTTGAGGTCAGGGTATCGCCGGTTGAGGCTTCATAGTCGGAAATATCCAGAGATGAGGTGTCGGTGTTGGGTGAAGCGGTCTCGGTGTCATCGCCTTCATAGCTGTATTCGTAATCGTCGTTATCCTGGTCATAGGTGTAGACCTCGGGATAATCGTCGTGATGATATTCGTAATAGCTTTCCTCTTCGCTGCTTTCGGGAGGATAGGTATAGTCCTCGTGATGATCCCCGTCCTGACCGTTATCCTCAGAGGGAGTATCGTCGGCAGACTGTTCGGGATCGTCCTGGCTTTCGGCCGGAGGATCATCCTCAGGTCCCCCCGGTTCGTTACCGGGATCCTCAGGTACATCCGGAGAAGGATCCTCAGGGGGCTGTTCATCGGGAGTATCGGGTGTTTCCGCAGGATCGCCTGCCTCTCCCGGCTCGGTCACTACAAGGGGATCCTCCCCGATCGGTTCGTCATCCGGCTCGGCATAGACCGCAAGCCCGCCGGTCATGACAAGCACGGCGGCAAGCAATGGAGCAACCATCATTTTAATTCGATTCTTCATCCGTTTCATCTGCGTGATTCCTTTCAGCAAAAGGTCATAGTGCCACTTATCTCGCTATATCATAGCACAAAACCCTCTGATTTTACAACAGATTTTTAATAATTCTGCAATTTTTAGGTTTATTCCGTTCTTTTCGGGATATTAATGTTGATAATAACAACAAAATATCCTGTCTTTGCCATACTCTTCCGGTCAGTCCGTCCATACATCTGTGCCATAGGGATTCATCGGGCAAGCTCGCCCAGTATCTCTTCAAAGCACACTCCGTCCTGCACCGGCACCTGCATCTCGTTGGACACGGCCATGGCCCTGCCGACAAAGCTGCCGGCCTTCTTTACCGAGGCAAGAAAGTCTTCTCCGTTTACCGCATCTGCGGCAATGACCGAAGCAAACACATCGCCTGTTCCGGCGTGGGGCGTTCCGAGACGCACCTGACGGACAAGAACGCTTTTTCCGTCCTCTCCCGTCACATAGTCGCACACCTCGCCGCCGTCGATTATACCCGTTATCACCGTTTTTGTTGCTCCCAGTTCCCTGAGTCTGCGGGTGATCTCCGCAAGCTCCTCTTCGTCAACGCCGTGATCCCTGTAGGGCATTCCGGTCAGCAGACAGGCTTCCGTCATATTGGGGGTAAGTATGGTGGAGAGGGGTATGAGCTTTCTCAGCTCACGGCACAGCTCGTCGTCTATAGTTGCGTACTGTTTGCCGTTGTCACCCATCACCGGGTCAATGATAATGGAGGTATCCTTTTCTTTGAAGGAGCCTATAAAGTCCTCCACAATACCCACCTGCCGGACGGACCCCAGGAAACCGCTGTAGATACCGTCAAAGCGCAGGTTCAGCTTTTCCCATTTCTTGTAGTACGGCTCCATCCTGTCCGTATAGTCGTCAAAGAAAAAATCCTCATATCCGGTATGATTTGACAGGACAGCGGTTGGCAGGGCGCAGCACTGGACCTTCATTGCCGAAATTATCGGCACGGCCACCATAAGGGAGCATCTGCCAAACCCCGAAAAGTCATTTATGACCGCGATTCTTTTCTGTCTTTTCACAAATTCTCTCTCCTGTCTTTTCCTTCATACCGCAATTCCGGAGCGGCCCTTATCCTTCAGGCAAGGCGTTTTCGTCCTTTGCGGCTTCGTCGGGGACATTCCTGTGGAAGGTGGGAACGATCTCCGCAATTATGCGCTCGACGTTTTCCTTGTCGTTCCTGTGGGCAGCGTAGTACAGCTCCTTAAGGTGACGCAGCAGGGCGTCGTTGTTGAATTCTATGGGCTTGCCGATGTATATTTTCTTGTTGTCGGTCTTTGTGATGCCCTCTTCTCCCAAAAGCAGCTCTTCGTAAAGCTTTTCGCCGGGTCTGAGGCCGGTATATTCGATCTTGATGTCCTCATGGGGCTTGAAGCCCGAAAGACGTATAAGGTTTTCCGCAAGCACCTTTATCTTGACAGGCTCGCCCATGTCAAGAACAAATATCTCTCCGCCCTTTGCAAGGCTTCCGGCAGTCAGCACAAGTGATACAGCCTCGGGTATCGTCATAAAATAGCGGATGATGTCGGGATGGGTTACCGTGACCGGTCCGCCGGTCCTTATCTGTTCCTTGAAAAGCGGGATAACCGAACCGTTTGAGCCCAGCACGTTTCCGAACCTGACCGCAACAAAATTGGTCTTGCTGCGCTTGCCCATCATCTGCACCAGCATTTCGCAGATACGCTTTGTGGCGCCCATGATGTTGGTAGGATTGACCGCCTTGTCAGTGGAGATCTGCACAAAGTTCTTGACGTGGTACTTGTCCGCCACCTCCGCAAGCTTCAGAGTGCCGAACACGTTGTTCTTTGCGGCCTCCTCCGGGTTTGTCTCCATCAAGGGGACGTGCTTGTGGGCGGCAGCGTGGAACACAACGTCAATGTTATGGGTCCTGAAAATATGCTCCAGCTTTGGCTTATCCCTGACGGATGCGATCTGCACCTCAAAGGAAAGGTCGGAGCCGTGCTTTCTGATAAGCTCCTGCTGGATGTCGTAGGCATTGTTCTCGTATATGTCAAGGATTATCAGATGCTTGGGCTTGAGCCGCGCTATCTGGCGGCAAAGCTCGGAACCGATGGAACCGCCTCCGCCCGTCACCATCACCGTCTGACCCACAAGGTACTTGCCGTATTTTTCGGTGTCGAACACCACGGACTCACGGCCCAGCAGGTCGTCAACCTCCACCTGACGGATGGATGAAGTGATAGGCACACCCGAGGTCATCAGGTTATATATGTTGGGGATTATCTTTACTTCAAGGTGGGTCTTTGCGCAGGTGTCAAGTATGCGCTTTTTGTCGGTAACGCTGATCTGTGAGATGGTGAACAGTATTACCTCTATTCCCAGCTCTTCACAAAGCTTTGGTATCTCGTAGGTGGTCCCGGCAACACGCACTCCCGCAATGCGGCGGTGGAGCTTTTCTTTATTGTCGTCAACGATGCACACGGGGATGTATTCGTTGCCCGGAGTTTTTGAAAGCTCGCTCAGCACAGACAGCGCGCCCTCACCCGCTCCCACGATCATAAGACGCTTTTTTGCTTTCCGGGCAAGGCTGCGTCTTTCAAGTATCTTGTTAAGACGGTAGATTATGCGGAACAGCATCAGGAAAAGGGTGGACATCAGAGCGTTTGTAATAAATATCTTTGAGTTCACCGAAAATGCCGGATTCACCGCGCCGGCCGTCATCATCCCTGTCATGAATACAAGGTTTGCGGTCAGGGACGCAATGGCGGCATAGAAGAAATCCTCCGTTGCTGCGTACCTCCACATCTTGTCATACAGTCTGAAAAGCAGGAACACCACCGCAAAGGACAGATTGACCGCTCCTAAGCCGACCATAAAGACCTGTTCGCTGCCGCTGAGGGCAAAGTTATTCTTGTGGATAACAAATGAAAGATAATAGGAGAGGTTCCACAGCAGCATATCACAGAAAAACAGGATCATGCGCCGGTGGGCTCTCAGGATATTTCGGATCTTTGTCATAATTTACCGTTCCGTTTCTATGGCTGCCGGAAGGTTCATTCGGCCCCATTGCCGACTCACACATCCGGACATATATAGTTATTATATTACATTATCCTCCAAAATACAATACTCCGATAACTCATGCATAAAATTCAATTTCACCGGTTCTTTGGGGAAAACCCTTTTCTGGCGGAAAAAGGGTTTTCCCCAAACCCCTTTCCTAAAACCGCTGAATTGGGACTGCAACAGATGAATTGGGCGAAAATAAAATTAGCGTCAGTATAATGCCCGACTAATAAGTCAGAAATTGAGCAGCTGTCCGATATTCTGCCTTAAAATCTATATGGGTATCGGTTTGATTCAGCAAATAGTCAAATTGTGAGGAAATAAATTTATTAAGCCTTTGAAATCAGGGGCATTCTGGGTCTCACCTGTCAGCTCGGTCGGCGCTTCTCAGCCTGCGGCTGAGAGTTCTCGACCGAAGACCCGCGCCCTTTGGAATCCGCAGCCTTTGAGAAGGCTGGCGAAACTTTTGTGTTGTTGTTTTTAGTCAGTTTGTTGAGTCGGCTGTTTTAAACAGATACCCATAAAAATCAATTTACAAGTAACTCTGCCGACCTCCCTCAGACCCGTCCCGATCCCCCGGGGAACGGACCTAAAACCCTCCCGGAGCCTCCATAAAACCATCCGCAACACTAAAAAACCTCCCTTTGTCGAAAATTCTTGGAAATTAACGGCAGGATTCCGTGAAATATTCATTGACAACTATGTGCAGTTAGGATATAATTTACATGTGCTTTATAAAAAATCTTGTAAAATATTTTTGCTGTAAGGCTATGATAACATAATTAAGGAGGAAAATTAACCCATGAAACAGTATCCCGCAAAAAACATTCTCAACATTGCACTGGCCGGCCACAGCGGCTCGGGCAAAACATCCCTTGCCGAGGCTATGCTCTATCTTGGCGGAAATTCCGAAAGACTCGGAAAGGTCAGTGACGGCAACACCATCTGTGACTTTGATCCCGAAGAGATCAAGCGCAAGACCTCTGTACAGGCCGGCGTTGCTCCCGTTGAGTGGAAGGGAAAAAAGATCAACATTATAGACGCTCCCGGTCTGTTTGACTTTGAGGGGGGACTTTATGAGGCAGCAAGAGCCGCCGATACCGTACTTATCACCGTATCCGGCAAGGACGGCGTATGCGTCGGAACAGAAAAGGCCGTAAAGGCTGCCGACAAGCGCTCACTGACAAAGGTGTTCTTTGTTAACGGTCTGTGTGACGAGAGCGCAAGATTCTATCGTGTATTCGAAAACCTTAAATCCACCTTCGGTCCCTCCGTCTGCCCCGTTGTTGTTCCCTATATCGTAGACGGCAAGGCTGACTGTTATGTAAACCTGCTTGAATACAAGGCATACAAGTATGTTGGCGGCAAAATCACCGTAGTTCCCATCCCCGACATGGGCGACAGACTTGAAGGACTCAGAACAGCCATCAACGAGGCCGTTGCCGAGACCAGCGACGAAATGTTTGAAAAATACTTTGACGGCGAGGAGTTCACCCCTGAAGAGATCATCGTCGGCGTAAGCAAGGGCGTAAAGAACGGCTCCATCAGCCCCGTATTCTGCGGCGACGCTCTTCTCACCTACGGCGTTGAGCAGCTTCTTAACGGACTGAACTGGCTTGCTCCCTCCGCAGAGGACAAGGCAGGCGAGACCGCTCTTGACACCGAGGGCAGCCCCGTTGAGCTGAGCGTAAACGACGACGCTCTTACCGCCGCGATCGTATTCAAGACCGTTGCCGATCCCTTTGTGGGCAAGCTGTCATACTTCAAGGTAGTTTCCGGCAAGGTATCCCCCGACACTCCCCTTGTCAACATGAGAACAGGCAGCAGCGAGCGTATCTCCAAGGTCATGACCATCAAGGGCAAAAAGCTTGAGGACGCTCCCTATATCGGCGCAGGCGACATCGGCGCAGTTGCAAAGCTTTCCTCTACCAATACCGGCGACACTCTCTGCGCTCCCGCAAGAAAGGTCGTTCTTGACGGCATAGACTATCCCGCTCCCTCACTGACCATGGCCATCGCACCCAAGACAAAGGGCGACGAAGAAAAGGTCGCACAGGGTCTTGTAAAGCTCTGCGAAGAGGATCCCACCATCAAGTTTGAAACAAACCACGAAACACACCAGATGGTTGTCAGCGGCATGGGCGAGCAGCACCTTGACGTTGTTGTTTCCAAGCTCAAGTCAAAGTACGGCACAGAGGTCGTTCTTTCAAAGCCCAAGGTAGCATATCGCGAGACCATCCGCAAGACCGTAAAGGTCCAGGGCAGATACAAGAAGCAGACCGGCGGTCACGGCCAGTTCGGTGACGTATGGATCGAATTCTCACCCTGTGACAGCGAAGATATGATCTTTGAAGAGAGAGTTGTAGGCGGCGCCGTTCCCAAGGGCTTCTTCCCCGCAGTTGAAAAGGGTCTGCGCGACAGCATCTCAAAGGGCCCCCTGGCCGGTTATCCCGTTGTGGGACTCAAGGCCACCCTCTATGACGGCTCCTACCATCCCGTAGATTCCTCCGAAATGTCCTTCAAGACAGCCGCTTCCCTTGCCTACAAGGCAGGTATGCCGGACGCTTCTCCCGTTCTTCTGGAGCCCGTCGGACTGCTCAAGGCAACAGTGCCGGATGCAAACATGGGCGACATCATGGGTGAGGTCACAAAGAGACGCGGACGTGTTCTGGGCATGAACCCCTCAGAGGACCGTATGCAGACCATCGAGGCCGAGGTTCCCCAGGCCGAGATGAGTGACTTCTCCACCTTTATCCGTCAGTGTACCCAGGGCAGAGGCTACTTCACCTTTGCTTTTGAGCGCTACGAAGAGGCTCCCTCCATGGTAGCCCAGAAGGTCATCGAAGAGGCCGCAGCAAAACAGTAATATCAACAATCACACAGCCCGACGCTTCTGTGCCGGGCTTTTTTCTGTGCAGGAGTTGTAATCAGGTCATCCTCCCTGCGGCATAATGCAGGATGAGAGGACAAATGCTGCATTTTTCCATCCCCTTACCGTCATCAGAAAAAAGTGATACAGTCCTCGTACCGGATCACAAACCGCATAATAATACTAATATTATAAATAATATCAAGCACCGGCAGGTTTTCGGTTTTCTGTCTTTTTCACGATAATATGAGTATAGTGAGACGGATGCTCCCTGTGCGTCAAACGGGAGAATAGCATGAAGCTCGTGAATAATCCGCTTATTTGGCGGGTTTGTGGTTTTCTGAAATATTTTCAATGTTTCTTACATATATTATTTACAGAGATTTAACAACATATACCAATAATATACTTGCAAAAAAGTATGTTTTTTGATAGAATGATACTGCCGACAATTATATTAATTTTTCAAATATCGAAAGGGTGATTAATATGGGAAGAACATCAAACAAGGATGCAAGAAGCTCCTTCGAAGATTCTTTCAAGAGAGCCACCAGCCCTATGATGACGCTGCTGCTTTTGAACGAAAAGCCCATGTATGTCTATAACCTCTCTCAGGAGCTGGAAAAAAGAAGCAACAGCGCCTACAAAATGAATTTCCTCTATCCGGTGCTGTACCGTCTTCAGGAGCAGGGGTATGTCACCGAATACTCGCAGGAGATCACCGAGAGCCATCGGACAAGAAACTACTACACCATCACGGAAGAGGGCAAGGAATATCTCAGGTTCATGCTGGACAAATACCGTGAGCTGCTGAACGCAGTTGATACGGTCATCGAAAACGGTATCGAAAAAGAATGACCAACCCAGACACCGCCGCCGGAGTATTCCGACGACGGTTTTTTTTCGTATAATGCTATAATATTTACAGGCAGATCGAACAGACTGTCCCTTGTCAAGGACAGAAACAGCGCCTGAAAGTCAGGAGACTTTGTGTCCCGCCCGCCGGTTAGGTGCTTGCTTCCGTACCCAAAGGGCGCTTACTTAGGGTACCTGCGCCAGAGGTCCGAGTGGGAAAATCCAACGCAATGGACCCCGAAGCTTTTGAAAATCCGGAGATACCTTTGACTTTTGTCAGCTTCCCAATCTGATACTAAACTCCCATTAAAAGCAGACATGTTCTGCTTTTAACAGCGCGTCATCGCGTCGGAGTTTGCATGAGACGTCATCTGTGCGTATGCACAGATGGGCGCAGCCTCAGGCAGCTTTTAATCGGAAAACAGTATGACAGCAGGAATTCAAATAATATGCGGCAGACTGCCGGTTTTGTCCGACGGTCTGCCGCTGTTTCCGTTTCATCATTCACATGCAGAAGAAAAATCAGGTTTCATTATCACGGCGGTCAGCCGCTTTCGCTTTGTCACTCTCAGGGCGGCGCCAGATCATACTGTCACGTCAGCCCGCCGTTTTCGTCCCGTCATTCGTATACAGGAGCGGAGTCGGCTTTCATGATCTCAGCGGCTTTGTAGAGCACCTTGCTTGCGGCAGGGATGGCAACGCCGTAACCGTAGTTGCCGTATTCAACAAGAACCGAGAAAGCCAGAGGACAGTCCTCATCCTTGCAGAAGCCCGTCACCCACGCATGAGCCAGGTCGCCGTCGTCGCTGACTTCGGCGGTTCCGGTCTTGGCGCAGATATCAAGGTCTTCACAGAAATAGTCCTTGCCGTAATTCGTCTGTACGGTGTAGTCCATCATGTCGTAAAGCTTTTTGGCGGTGCCTTCGTCCATCATCTTCTTGCCAAGGGTAGTCTCATTCTGCTTTTTGCCCTTGAGGGTGTCTACCAAATATGGCATCACAGGAGTTCCGCCGTTTGCAATGGCGGCGCTTATCATAGCCATGTTCATGGGAGTTTCAAGCACCGTATACTGTCCCACACCCGACCAGCCAAGCTGGTTTTCATCGGCCTTTGAAACGTCGTATTTACTCTTTGCCGTCTCGAACCGGTCAAATTTGATACTGTCGTTGAATCCCATCTCCTCGGCATATTTTGTCATCTTATCCTTTCCGAGAGCAACGGCCAATTTTGCAAAGAAGACGTTGCAGGACTGGGCAAGGGCCTCCTGAAGATCAACGTCACCGTTTTCTTCAAAGCAGGTGACCGTCTTTCCGCCAACCTCGTCGGAGCCGGTGCAGTAGTAGTGGCTTTTTTCAATGTCCGGTATCTCGTTGAGCGCCGCCGCCGCAGTTACCAGCTTGAAGGTGGAGCCGGGGGGATATGACGCCGAGATAGTACGGTCGAGATAGGCGCCCTCATAGTCGGGATTGGTCTCGATGTCCTTCGGTACGTTCTGGGGATCATAGGCGGGTGTGCTGACCATGCAGAGTATCTCACCTGTTTTGTAGTTATAGAACACCATCGCGCCCTTGTTGTCGCCAAGGGCTTCAAGGGCAGCCTTCTGGAGCCGGCTGTCAATGGTCAGAGTGATGTCGTTTCCGCTCTTGAAAATATCCGGCAGACCCAGACCGAAAACAAAGTCGTACTTTGTGAGCTCGGACCGGTATGCGGTCTGGATAGCGGTGGAAATGTTCACCGAATCGTCGCCGGTTATGTGGACGCAGGCTTTGCGTATCTCTTCGTCTTCGTTGTATATTCTCTTTTTGTCAACGCTCTTTGCCAGCACAACGCCGTTGCGGTCGATTATCCTTCCGGCGAATTCAAGCCCCTCGGTGTCCGTCAGGTGAGCGTTATAGGGCTGCGCCACCCATTCTTCGGCGTGGTATATCAGGTTTACGGTATGATAGGTCAGACCCGCAAAAAACGCAAAGGTCATCAGAAGTATCATAAAGGAACGTGAGCTGATCTTTTTCATTTTCATTCCTCCCGACACAATAAGTCAAGGAACATTGCGTACACACATTTACACGGATACGGTCACACAGTCCGCAGCGGGATCACTGTTTTCCGGGGCGCAGAGTGCGTATCTTCTTCTGGGAATAGGTACGTTCGTCTGCGGCCTTTATAAAGGACAGCAGACCCCAGCAGGCCATCATGCTGGTTCCGCCGTAGCTGACAAAGGGCAGCGTTACGCCGGTCAGTGGAAGCAGGTCGGTGACTCCGAATATATTCAGTGCCGCCTGGAACACCAGCAGACCTCCCGCCGTACATGCGGCTATGGAATAGAAGGCCGAACGGCTGCGGGTAGTGACCGCCCGGGCGTAGATCATAAGTCCGCCCACAACAACGCTCATGAGCAGAGCGGCCATCAGTCCCATCTCTTCGCTGACAAGGCCAAACACCAGGTCGCTCTCCGATGCAAACACATACTGCAGGTGGCCCTTTGTAAGGCCCACACCGAACAGACCGCCGCTGGCGCTGTAGATGAAGGAGTTGACCTGCTGATAGCCGGCGGTGTCGGCATACTCCCACACATGGCCCCAGGCCTGGAATCGCTCCGCAATATATGGCTTTACAGTCAGAATAAGCATGACGCCCAGCACTGCCGCCGCCACAGCCAGTATAACGGTCTTGAAGTCGCCGGAACGCATGAAGGATATCACAAGGAAGGTCACAAAGAATATCAGCGCCGTTCCGAAATCGCTCATCAGGAAGAATATTCCCACGCATATTCCGGTAAAGATAATGAATCCGAACAGGTTCTTTTTTGTCTGTAACTGGTCAAGGGTTGACGCACCCACAAAGATGAAAGCCACCTTTGCAAATTCCGCGGGCTGTATGGAGATCGGCCCGATGATTATCCAGTTCTTTGCGCCGTTTACCGACTTGCCGATGGCAAGGGTAGCCAGCAGCATCAGGATCGCTACTATGTAAATAATGTAGCGCCATTTCATAACACGGTCGGGCAGCTCGATGAACCATATCATAAAGCAGAACAGGCAAATTCCGATAACAAGTGCGATAAGCTGCATCATAGCCTGGTGCTGGTCATGAAGGGCATTAAGAACGATTCCCGTTCCCGAAAGCATCAGGGCAAGCGCCTCAAGCTCAAAGCTCTTCCGCTGGAACACCTTGAGGGACAGCACATAAAACACCCACATTATAACCACAAACGCTGCCGCATGGGGAACCGCAGCATAGCTGCCGGAATTTATGATACCCTCCACCGACATCACGATAACAAGAATGGTGACAAGTGAAAGTATCAGTCCGCAGGGAACCGTACGGTGCTGCTTGGGGGGCTTGAGTTTTTTTCTCTGATTTGCGTCTGTCGGGTCATCGGCCCGTCTCAGGGTAAGGGTGGTCATTCCCATGCGTATCTTGTCGCCTACAAACACGGGAGTGCGCCCCACAGTCTTTGCGCCGTTGACAAAAACTCCGGATTTTGAATCGGTATCGGTTATGAACCATCCCGCCTCTCTTCTCAGCAGAACGGCGTGGTCGCGGGAAACCGTAGCGTCGGGGATACGTATGTCCGAACCCCGACTGCGTCCAAGGGAGTTTTCCCAATACAGCACAGGGTAACGCACATGGCCGTCTTCATCGTCAAGGGCAATAAGGGCGTGTTCATCCCTTCGCCCTGAGCGCAGGGAAAGAAAGCTGAGGGTAATTATCACCAGCATCAGCAGCGGCACAGAGATACTTAAAAAGAATGTAAACAATTCAACAGAATCATTCATACAGCATCACCTCTCTGAACTGTCCGGTCGGAAAATGTGTCGGCTTCTCTGAATACGTTTTTATCTGACCGGCTTTTTGAAAAACATCTGTCACCCTGCCGGTCAACCGGTCCCGGGGCGCATCCCTGCGCTCCCTGTTTTGGCTACACTTCTGAAATATACCTCCGTCAGCGTCTCAGACAGCGGCGTCGCTCCGCTCTTTCAGGGACATATCTTCCGTCCCCGGCCGCCTGTCACGGCGGTCCTCCTTTGCCCTGCCTGTTTTTGCTGCACTTTTCTTGCATATATAATAGTATCTGCCGGCCATTTTGTCAAATCACAAACCTGTAACCAGCCAGCGTGACGCTGGACCCGTGTTCGCGCTGTCGCTCAACTGCGTTTCGCTCTGGGATCGGATGGGAAAGTATTTATTCCCGCGCCAATAATAAAAAATCCCTATTCTGCTAAAGCCGTAATCGCGGCACATGACTTCTGGATGCTGCTGAATGTGAGCGTGAAATAGGGTGCGGCAGCTTGCCGCCGGCAGGTTATATACCGTACCCGTCCGCCGACGTGCCGCAAATAACGGCACTTTCCGGCTGCTATCATCGGGATTTTGTGTTTCATGTGTTGTTCATGGTTTGGCGTGCCTGTTTGTTGCGGACTGACCTGCTCAATATACTTGTGAATATAAATATTATTAATTATTCATTATTCACTATTCATTGAGCGACCGAAGGGAGCGTTTCTCTTTCAGGCTGCTGTCATCGGGATTTTGTGTTTCATGTGTTGTCCATAGTTTTGCGTGCCTGTTTGTTGCCGACTGACCTGCTCAATATACTTGTTAATATAAATATTATTAATTATTCATTATTCACTATTCATTGAGCGACCGAAGGGAGCGTTTCTCTTTCCGGCTGCTGTCATCGGGATTTTGTGTTTCATGTGTTGTTCATGGTTTGGCGTGCCTGTTTTTTCTGTCTTTTTCTATCTGAATACAGCCGTAACCGCGGCACATGACTAACGTATGCTATTGAATGAAAGCGCGAAATAGGGTGCGCAGGCTCTGCGCCGCGAAATAGGGTGCGCAGGCTCTGCACCGCGAAATAGGGTGCGGCAGCTTGCCGCCGGCACGTCATATACCGCTGATATCCGCCGCCGTGCCGCAAATAACGGCACTTTCCGGCTGGCGCAGTGAAACAAGTGCCCTTGGGGTGCTCTGCGCTGCTTCAACAAAACATATGTTATTGTTGACAAATTATTATTGAAACTGTATTATTGTTTATGTAACGGAGAGTGAATTGTTATGAACGAAAGAGCTGACGAACGATCCGACGATATGAACAAAGATATACTGCCCCCGAAAGCTGACGGACAGACACAGAAAAAGCAGCGCAAAAGATCCCGGATATTCAAAAAGAGAGACATACTTAACATTACCGCCGAAAATGACATCAGATACAGAGCCCCGCTGTCATGCAGATACCTGAAGATCCTTGCATGGTTTTGTATTTTCCTTCTCCAGATAGCCAGCATCATGAACCTGAAGGAACAGTTCATCGGTACTCCCGCAGCCTCTGCCGTATGGAGAGGCATTCTGGAGCTGCTGGGTTCCCTGGGCGTTCCCCTGCTGCTTGTTGCCAATTATTCCTCGCTTCTAAACGGCAGTCAGAGCTATCGCATGATGATCATCAAGAACACGGCGCTCTCGGCCGCATTCGCGCTTTTGTATCTGTATTCCTACTTTCATTATTTTGTCGGGATCGTGGCCATATCCAAGGGTTCAAGAGAAGCTGCCCACAGCGCCATCAACAGTGGTATACGGGAAATGACTGACGGAGCCGGATATATAAACTTCAATATGTTTCTTGACATCCTTGTGTGTACGCTGATCGTCTTTTTTATAAGCTACAGGCCGAAAAAGCTTTTTCAGGGAAAGAAGATAGTTTGGTTCCGTCTGTTTACTCTTTTACCGATATTGTACGAGATCGGCTGCGTCGCAGTAAAGATACTTGCCACCGAAGGGATCATCATGCTCCCTATGTGGACCTTCCCGCTGCTGACCACAAATCCTCCTCTCACCTTCCTGGTATTCATTATTGCGGCTTTGTACATAAAAAGGCGTGAAATGTATTTTATCAAAAACGGCAGGACACATGAGGATTATCAGAGGTTTTTAAAGACAAATACAAATTCCTTTCAGTTTTCTATCCTTCTGTCCGCAGTTGTCATAATTGTAGGAATTGCCGATTTAATCCTGGTTGTAGCCGTTACAATGATCCACGCAGGTATCACCGGTGAGCCTCTTGAGCTGGCTTCCTCCACTGTCATTTCGTGGGGCTTTGGCAGTGCCGCGCAGCTGCTTCTCATAGTACCGCTGTTTCTGCTGTTTTCTTACAATAAAACACACAAAAACATTCTGGTGGATCTTCTCATTCCCCTGGCTGCGGTAGTTATGATAATTTTTGCCTATCTGGAGGGTGCTTTCGATATTTTATGCAGCATAATGAGTAAGTTCTGAACGGAAAGACGTGATCGCTTATGAAAAACAACAAACCTCTTTCAAAGAAAACCGCCAGGATACTGCGCGCTGCGGAAATTATATCATCTATGATCGTTCTGGCGCTGGCTCTCAACTCAACGGCATGGACAAGCTTTGAAGACAGCGGATACACCGTGACCGGCGGTATGTTTCTGGCCATGACAGTATCGGCCTTTACAAGGCTCCGGCTTCCTGATGAAAAGTAAATAGTCAGGCGCGTGATCTGTCTTATTCAGGCGCTTATCTATCTTGCAGCCTCGCTGACAGCCGTTGCTTTTGCAGGTCACAAAGAGGCCATGACGGCTGCGCTGATACTGTATGTTTCGTTGCTGATACTGATACGGGGCTATTCCTTTTTCAGAAGGGGCAGGGTGATTTTTAAGATATTAAATATATTTCTGATCATTGCCCTTGTGTTTGCGGTGGCTTTATCCTTTAAAGCACAGCCGGATGAAAACATATCACCAGAGCTTTTTAGATTCTGGCTGATAGATATCATAGCCGTTATACACTATCTGATAAAAGTAATAGGGTTTGCCTTCCGCAATATCAGATTTGATATATTGTTCAGAGTCGCAAGCCGTTCCATGGCAATCGAGATACTTTCCGGACTGGTTATACTTGTGTTTGCGTTTTCGCTTTTGTTCACCTCGGTTGAACCGGGCATGACTGATTTTCTTGATGCGCTGTGGTACTGCTTTGCCCTTGTGACCACCATAGGCTTCGGTGATATCACCGCCGTGACCATCACCGGAAGGATCCTTTCGTTCATTCTTGGCGCATACGGGATAATTGTTGTGGCGCTTATTACATCGATAATCGTAAATTTCTATACCGAGCTTAAAAACGAAGACGCCGCACCACGGCCAAAAAAGGACAGCCCCGCTGATCCCGCCCCCGATGACCTTTCCGGTCAGGAAGAGCAAAACAATAACTGATACTGTTTTCCGATTAAAAGCTGACACTTTTAATCGGAAAAAGCGCCGCCTGAGGCTGCGCCCATCTATGCATACGCACAGATGACGTCTCATGCAAACTCCGACGCGCTGACGCGCTATGAGAATCCGAAATCAGGAGCCTCGTCAGAAATAAGATAATATGACAATCAGACGGGAGCTTATCTGAGTGTATCTTTCACTTCCCGGACAGACCTGAGCCGTCTGCCACTATAAAAAAATAGCCGACGCTCCAAGATCGCAGCGTTGGCGGGAGAGCTTATGCAGACAGGAGAAACAAAGCGCAAAGGGAAGCTTCCCTGCGCTTTGCAAAATATAGTCCTGTCTGCCGTTTTTTGCGGGTTGAGTGAATATTTGTTGCATTATATATCCCGGACACCCGACAGAGCGCGAATTCACCACCGGCGGTACCCCAAGGGCACTTGTTTCACTGCGCTCGCCGGTCACCTGTTGTTGACAGTCTCGGGATAGAGGTCGTGATGGGCAAGCCTGTCCCAGGCAAGCTTTTCCCACTTTGTTCCGGGAACGCCGTAGTTACAGTAGGGGTCAATGGATATCCCGCCCCGGGGCAGGAACTTTCCCCATACCTCGATGTATTTCGGCTGCATCAGCTTTATCAGGTCTTTCATTATGATGTTTACACAGTCCTCATGAAAGTCGCCGTGATTCCGGAAGCTGAACAGATACAGCTTTAACGATTTGCTCTCAACCATCAGCCTGTCGGGAATGTACGAAATGTATATGCAGGCAAAGTCCGGCTGTCCGGTAATGGGACACAGACTGGTAAATTCGGGACAGTTGAATTTAACAAAATAATCGTTTTCCGGATGCTTGTTGGGAAAGGTCTCCAGCACCTCCGGAGAATAATCCGAAGAATACTTTGTTCCATTACTGCCCAACAGGGTAATGCCGCCCTTTTCGCTTTCTGTTCTGCCTGACATTGCGATGCTCCTTTCAGTCGTATGTAAAAACGGTTCTATAGTCATGCACGTTCTCTGCGTCCGGAATACATGATACCCGTTCCCGCAGTTTGTGCAATTCGATGGGGTTCATTCCTGTCCAAAAGTCAGCGCAGGGTCGGCGATCCCGTTTTTGCGGAAAGCCTCCGCTCTGTCACGGCAGGTCCCGCACACACCGCAGGGACGGTCGCCGCCTTCGTAGCAGCTCCATGTAAGATGATAAGGTGCACTCAGCTTCAGACCCTCTGCGACTACCTGAGCCTTTGTCATGCCTATAAAGGGCGCAGTGACCCTGAGGGCGTTTCCGCTGCCGATGTAAATGGCACGGTTTATGGAATCGTTGAAATCGCTGCTGCAGTCTGGATAGGCATTGCCTGCGGCGTCGTCACTGTGAGCGCCGTAATATATCTCGCTACAGCCCTCCGAAAGGGCGATACTTGCGGCAGCGGATAAAAACAGCCCGTTACGGAAAGGCACATAGGTGGAAACAGGCTGACCGCCGGTCTTTTGAAGCTGGTCGGCATAGCTTTCCTTCGGAATGTCGTCACGTCCCGTCAGCAAAGTACAGTCGGAGCCTTCAAACATGGGCGCAAGGTCAATGGTACGAAGCCTGACATTATAGTAGTCTGCAACGGCTTTTGCTGCGGCAAGCTCACGGCTGTGCTTCTGACCGTAGCTTATGGAAAGCGCCAGCACCTCATCCGCTCCGTACTTGTCTATGGCCATTGCAAGACAGGTGGTGCTGTCAACGCCCCCGCTGAATAATACAAGTGCTTTCATATTGTTCCTCTCAGTTAAACTGCACCATGGCCTTAAGGTCTTTGTCGGTGCGGAATTTTCCGGTATATGTTGCCGTGACGGTCTTTGCCGATGAGTTTCTGATGCCCCGTGCCGTCATGCAGCTATGGGACCCCCTTATCAGAACAGCCACGTCATCCGTGCCGGCAGCCTCGCTGATTATCTCTGCAATGTCACGTCCGATGCGCTCCTGAAGCTGCAGACGCTTTGCCGCCATGTCACAGATGCGCGCGATCTTGCTCAGCCCCAGCACTCTTTCCCGGGGAATATACGCCACGTTTACGCTCATGTCGTACATCAGGGCAAAATGATGCTCACAATAGCTGAATATTGTTATGTCCTTCATAACCACCACATTGTCTTCGTCGTTTCCCGACGAGACCTCAAATGTCTTTGAAAACATCTGAGCTATCTCGTGGTTCGTGTAGTTTGTACCCTCGAGCACCTCTTCAAGCATATTTGCAACACGCTGAGGAGTTTCCCTCAGTCCCTCACGGTCGGGGTCCTCGCCTATGGCTTTCAGCAGACCCTTTACATGAAATTCTATCGCTTCCTTGTCCAATTATTACACTCCTCTTTTGTTCGGATCCCAGATATACTTGTGCATCTGTAGCTGCAGACGCACCCCGTTCATACCGTGACGCTTCATTTCTTCCACAATAACTGCCGGCTCTATCTTTCCGAAGACCGGACTGAGATAAACATGACAATTTTCCAGAAGACCGTATTTTTCGATCATGTCTCTTGCCTTGTTTATATCCCCGACGCTCGAAACAACGAATTTTACGGTATCATCTTTCTGCAGCAAAGAGAAATTCTCCGTACACATCTTGTCTTCCATTCCGCTTCCGGGCAGCTTATAGTCCATTGTGAACGACGGACGGCGGGAACGCTCCGAAAGCTTTTCTATGCTGACGCTGCCGTTGGTTTCTATCTCCACACGGTATCCGGCAAGGATAAGACTGTCGGTAAGCAGCCTGAGATCCTTCTGGAGCATGGGTTCGCCGCCGGTAAGCGTAACGTTTTTAACACCGGAGCTTTTGACCATTTTTGTAATGGCATCCGCCGAAAGCTGCTGCGACGGAGCATCGGGTCTGTTGGCCCAGGCTGTGTCGCAATAGGTACAGTCAAGGTTGCACCCCTTGAACCGTACAAAAAAAGCCAACTCCCCGACGCGGGGACCTTCACCATTGATACTTACAAATGTTTCTGCAACGTCGAGCATAACGCAGCCTTCCTTTCTTTTGCGGATCTTCCGCATTTTGTTTGGTATTGTTTTCAGAGATTCTCTGTATTTTCCTCTTTATAAACCGCGCAGTTATCCGGAGTCTCGTACACCGTGACCGCAGTAACGGGCAGTTGTTTCTGTTTAAGTTCTTCAAAAAATATACGGGCAAGGTTTTCTGCCGTAGGGCGGCAGTCAATAGGAATAAGCCTGAACCCCTCGTCCAGGAGAGCGTCTTTTGTAGTCTGCTTCAGGGAGCCTTCCTCGTATATCAGACCGTGGTCAAAGCTGTCGGCAAGCTCTCTCAGCTCTTTTTTTATGTCTCCGAAGTCGATCAGCATACCACGTTCCGTTCCGGACTGCTGCAGCTCCGTGCCTCCTATCTCTGCCTCCACCACCCAGTGATGACCGTGCAGATTTGCGCATTTTCCTTGATAACCTGCTAAAAAGTGTGCGCTGTCAAACGACGCTGATGCTTTCAGATAATACATTCTTTCACCCAAACTTTCACAAAAAAACAAGCGTCTGCACATACAGACGCCTTCCGGACAACAACATGACTCCAAGGGCACAGTTAACTGTACCCTCGGCCCTGGTTTTGTTTTCCGACAGGATGGCGCCAACGAACTGTCGTATTCATTCCTTCTACACTATTATATCAAACATTTTCCATTTGTCAACCGGCGCCGGCGGTGCGTGACCGCACTGGACGATTCGCGCTGTCGCTCAACTTCCGTTTCGCTCTGAACTCGGACAGAATACTTTTACTCCCGCGTCGGACGGCACGTCATATACCATACCCGTCCGCCGACGTTCCGCATATAACGGCACTTTCCGGCTGCTTTCTTCGGAATTTCAAAGATTTCATGCTGTCCAGAGTTTTGCGTGCCTGTTTTTGGCGGACTGACCTGCTCAATATACTTGTAAATATAAATATTATTAATTATTCATTATTCACTATTCATTATTCATTGAGCGAACGAAGTGAGCGTTTCTCTTTCCGGCTGCTATCATTGAGATTTTGTATTTCATGCGCTGTTCATGGTTTTGCGTGACTGTTTATTCTGATATTGTGCCACCCAATAAACGCTGTAACCGCGGCATTTAACTTTCGTATGCCATTAAATGTGAGCGCGAAGTCACCACCGGCGGCTCGCCGGTCATGGCACACATTCACCAAGCACCTGACCGATGGGGTCACGGATGACGATATCCGCCTTTGAGTCAAAGGAGGTCTCCGACTTGTTCAGCAGGACAATGGTGCTGCCGGAAAAATAATTCAGGAAACCCGCTGCCGGATAAACGTTCAGGGAGGTCCCGCCGATGATAAGCACGTCTGCCATTGATATGGCTCTTACGGCGTGGTGTACTGTGCTGTCGTCAAGACCTTCTTCATAAAGCACGACATCCGGCTTGATAGTCCCGCCGCAGGTGCATTTCGGTACGCCGGTGCTGCCGGTTATTGCCGAAATGTCATAGAATTTATGGCACTTCATGCAGTAGTTGCGCAGCACGGAACCGTGAAGCTCATACACCTTTTTACTGCCGGCCATCTGGTGAAGACCGTCAATGTTCTGGGTCACAACGGCTTTCAGCTTGCCCTGCTGTTCAAGCTTTGCAAGGGCTATGTGGGCCTTGTTGGGCTTTGCCGATGTGCATATCATCTTGTCACGGTAGAAGTCGTAAAAATCCGCCGTGCGGGTCATAAAGAAGCTGTGGCTCAGAATAGTCTCAGGAGGGTATTTGTACTTCTGATTGTACAGTCCGTCTACGCTGCGGAAGTCGGGTATGCCGCTCTCGGTGGAAACTCCCGCTCCTCCGAAAAAGACTATGTTATTGCTTTTTGCAATGACTTCTTTCAGTTCTTCATACATGATTATTCTCCTTTCGTCGGCCGTTAATGGTGTATGGTCATCATGATTATTTACCTATGGATCGTCTGTCAAAAGAGCTTTCCGGCTATAGGACATTTCTTGCGCCCGGCACAGATAATAATGCGGAACTCCAACCGTATCAAAAAACGGCTGACCCTTGTGAATACCTTGCATACCATATGTTTTCAGCGCAGACCGACCGCAGCCTTACACATCTGATTATACAATATTTTATGAACCTTGTAAAGATAATATATAATATTATGACATAGCCTCGGATAACATAGAGGAAGCATTTGACACCGCTTCCAATATTTGTGCGTTGATTTTCACAAAGGCTCATGGTAGCATGAAAAAGGCGGGATAATCATTTTCAAAAACCGAAAGGAGCTTCATCATGAAAAAGACGTCAAAAATATCAAAACTCATATCATCCGGACTTACCGCCCTGCTGATACTGTCCTGCGCATCCATTGGAACAGGGGCCGCGTCTCCGTCCGGCTCGACAGTCAAAGGAAACAGCGCCGTTATCATTTCAACAGGAAAATGCGCCGCGGCCAAATGCGCCGACATAAACTCACTTATCAGTCGGATCTGCAAGGACGGGTCGTGCGCTTCTCTTTCAGGCACCCTGTCCACAAAAAAGACCGATAGCTGCTCCGGCGGGTCATGCGTAAGTCAGGCCGGCACACAAACTGCCCAGAAGACCAAGACCTGCTCCGGCGGGTCATGCGGAGGGTCAGCACAGTCGGGCGGTAATTCAAAACAGTCCTCCACCGGCTCAAAGCAGAACACCGCCCAGTCTGCTTCCTCATCCGCTTCGGATTTCAACAGCGCTTATGAGGACGAGGTGATCCGTCTTGTAAACATCGAACGCAAAAAGCAGGGACTTTCCGTCCTTACAAAGGACAGCGGAGCGGCTTCCGCAGCCCGTGTCAGGGCAAAGGAGATAGTGCGGTCGTTTTCCCACACCAGACCCGACGGGCGCTCGTGCTTTACCGCCGCATCGGAGACAGGAGTCAAATACTCCTCCGCCGGCGAGAACATCGCATACGGCTATACCTCTCCCGCGCAGGTTGTGAAGGGCTGGATGGATTCCGACGGACACCGAAAGAACATTCTTTCATCAAAATTCACCAAGATAGGTGTGGGCTGCTATAAAAGCGGCGGCACGCTGTACTGGACCCAGCTTTTTATCGGGTAATTTTTTATCCGGATAACGCAGAAGAACCGCCTCAGGGTGTTTTGAACATCCCGGGGCGGTTCTGCTTTTCGGTTATTGTACTCCCAAACGAAGGACTGCCCCTCCGGCAAGGAACAGGCAGTCTGGTATTTATAAAAGTTTTGCGCCTGTTCCGACCGACAAGGGACAAGATCATTGGCCTGTCAGACGGAGGAAAGTCATCTGCCTGCCGTCCCGAAAAACCGTGAGCGCTGACCGGCAGCTCCGATGTGTCAGGCACATCGGAAACGGGTCAGGTGTCAGGCATTAAAGATCATCTCTTTACCGTAAGCTCCATGTCCTTGGTGATAACATAGCCTCTTGCGTCCCTTACCTTTGTGCGGATAATGTACTTGACGCCATATTTCGGGGTGAATACTACGGACTTTGATGAACTGAATCCCTGCAGCTTTGTCCAGCTTCCCGAATCAGCCGGCTTGTAGAAGGCCGCATATTCAACGGGAGTCTGACCGCCGTCGGAGCTGCATTTGATCGTGACCTTTTCACCCTTCTTTATGGTGTCGGCAGACAGAGATGAGGTGTTGGTAAGGGTCCTGAACACATCCAGATTCATATCCTTGGCGACGACCCTGCCGGTGCTGTCCTTGGCAATGACACGGATGACATACTTAACGGCAGCCTTTGGCTTGAATGAAACGGTGGTCTCGGCGCTGAAATCCTGCAGTCTTGTCCAGTAATTCTTGTCCTTAAGACGATACAGCACCTTGTATGTAACATCGTTTTTGTGATCCCTTGCAGCGCACTGGATATTCACGGTGGAGCCAAGCTTGATGGAAGACGCCGAAAGTGAAGAAGTATTGGAAAAAACGGATCTGAAAGGTATGTTGTTATTTTTTGCGTAGGTCTCGGCATAGCTGCCCTTTACACCAGATATGGTCAGATTGGGACAGTTGCCGAAGGCGCGTTCACTGATCTCTGTCACGTATCTGGGGATAACTACAGAGGTCAGGTTTCCACAGGCATAAAACGCCATGTCTCCGATCCTTTTCACGCTGTCAGGAATATTGACGGAGGTCAGCTTTTCGCAGTGATAAAACAGGAAATCACCCAACTCGGTCACACCGTCGGGAATATTTACGGAGGTCAGATTTCTGCAGGATGCGAACGCACCCTGTTCGATGGTCGTCACACTGTCGGGAATTGTTACAGAGGTCAGATTATCACACCCAACGAATGCTGCCATTTTGATAGTATTTACGCTGTCAGGAATGTTGACGGAAAGTCTTTCACAGGAGATGAATGCATTTCTTCCGATGGTTGTAACGCTGTCGGGAATAGTAACGGAAGTCAATCTTCTGCATCCGTTAAACATATAATCACCTACATAGGTCATGCTGTCCGGAAGGTTAACAGATTCAAGTCTGACGCAATAGGCAAAGATTTCCGTTCCTACGGCGGTAACGCTCTCAGGAATATTGACGGCTGTCAGATCCTGACACAGATAAAACGCTTTATCCTCAATGCGGGTAACGCTGTCAGGAATGGAATAATTCCCCTCTTTTCCGCCGGGACAGCAGATTAGCGTAGTTTTATTCTTGTTGAACAGCACTCCGTCCTCCGAACAGTAATTATCGTTGGATCCGTTTACGTTAATCTCCGTAAGGGACACACATCCGCAAAAGCACTTATGTCCGATCTGTTCCACACTACCCGGAACAGAAACGGAAGAAATTCTCTGACAATCCATAAAAACATCTTCGTCGATCATCTTAATGCCCTCGGACATAGTGACGTAAACCAGACTGTAGCAACCTCTGAAAGCGCCTCTTCCGATAGATTCCACACTTCCCGGGATCAGAACAGACTCCAGCAGGGAATAGGCAAAGGCATGCTCCTCTATCTGTGTCACACTTTCAGGAATGCCGACATAGTTCAGTTTGCTGTCCAGAAAAGCATACTCACCTATCGTGACTACGCCGGAAGGAATATTATACTCCCCTTCTTTTCCTCCCGGGAAGCAAACAAGCCGTTTTTTGTCTTTACTGAACAGGGCACCGTCTACAGAACAGTATGCGTTATTGTATTTGCTGACATTAATGTTTTCCAGCATATTACAGCTCTGAAATGCGTGTGTATCAATGTCTGTAACGCTTTGGGAGATCGTCACGGAAGCAAGTCTTCTGCACTCGCCAAAAGCCCAACTGCCGATGGAGGTAACTCCATTGGGAACGATAACCTTGGTAAGCTGATAACAGTCTCTGAAGGAATAGTCACCGATAACGGAAACGGTCTTGCCCTTGATGGTGGACGGAACGGTCAGCACGGATGCCGTACCCTTGTAGCGGGTGATCTTGACGGTGCCGTCTTCCAGGGTTTCATATTCAAAGTTGCCGTAGGTCTCGGCCGCGCTTACAGTAACGGACGCTCCCGGGATAACCTCCGGCAGGGCAACTGCTGCCGAACCGAGCAAAAGCACAGACAGAACCGCAGAGATGATTTTCTTCGCTAAAGATTTTTCATTACAACAGATCCTCCTATTTTTTTATTCCATACTCAGAATAATATTTCATTTACACAATAATGTCAATAGCAGAAATAACTTTTGTCAATCATATATATACATCTGTAATTACAGACAACTGTTTACTGCGTATTCCCCACACCGATAATAATAGCTTCGCTCAGTTTGGTAAGTGGAAGCGGAAACGCTCGCCTTGCACGCTCAATGACCAGCAAGCGCAGTGAAACAAGTGCCCTTGGGGTGCCGCCGCACCCGACTTCACGCTCCGATTCAATGACGTACGTTAGTCTTTGTACCGCGGTTACGGCTTTTATAGGGTCGGCATATTTTTTATGATTGTCGCGGGAGTAAAAGTATCCAATCCGAGCCCAGAGCGAAACGTCAGTGGAGCGACAGCGCGAATCGTCCAGTGCGGTCACGCACCAGGCACGTTAAACTATAAACAGCGCAAAAAATCCGGCTGCCTAGACAAAGCAGCCGGAAAGTGCCCCTTTCAGGGGCACGTCGGCGGATGGTAATGGTATATGACGTGCCGTGAACTGCGAGAGTAATACTATCCCATCCGAGCCCAGAGCGAAACGTCAGTGGAGCGACAGCGCGAACACGGGTCCAGCGTCACGCTGGTTATTTGAGGACGCTGATAAGAACACCGGCGGCGACGGCAGAACCGATAACACCGGCAACATTGGGTCCCATGGCGTGCATGAGAAGGAAGTTGGAGGGGTTCTCCTCCTGTCCCACCTTCTGTGAGATACGCGCGGCCATCGGAACGGCGGAAACACCGGCAGAACCGATAAGGGGATTGATCTTGCCCTTTGTTGCCCAGCACATGATCTTGCCGAAGCAGACGCCGCAGGCCGTTCCGAGACAGAAGGCCGCAAGTCCGAGAGCAATGATCCCCAGTGTCTTGGGAGTAAGGAAGAGAGTACCGCTGGCGGTTGCGCCGACAGTTACGCCAAGGAAGATGGTGACAATGTTCATAAGTTCATTCTGGGCGGTCTTGGTGATCCTGTCAACAACGCCGCTCTCTTTGAACAGGTTGCCCAGCATCAGCATACCCACAAGGGGCGCAGCATCCGGCAGAAGGATGGCCACCAGAACAACAACCACGATGGGGAACAGGATCTTTTCAAGCTTTGAAACGGGACGGAGCTGACCCATTACGACAGAACGCTCCTTCTTTGTCGTGAGCAGGCGCATAATGGGCGGCTGGATGATGGGAACAAGGGCCATATAGGAATACGCCGCAACGGCGATTGGTCCGAGAAGTTCCGGAGACAGCTTTGAGGTAACGAATATGGCGGTAGGACCGTCCGCTCCGCCGATAATGGCGATGGAACCAGCCTCGTTGGTCTGGAAGCCGATAAGGATGGCTCCGATAAATGTAATGAAAATACCGATCTGAGCTGCGGCGCCAAGGATAAAGCTCTTGGGATTTGCAATGAGGGGACCGAAGTCGGTCATTGCGCCGATGCCCAGGAAGATGAGGGGCGGGAAGATCCCCAGGTGTACGCCCTGATAGAGGTAATAGAAAAGTCCGCCGTTTTCCGTAACGGTGTAATATACCACCTCATACATTTTTGTGTCGCCGACACTGACCACGTTCAGCAAATTCGGGTCCAGTCCGGCGGCCGCGGCCTGGGCACTTGTCAGAAGCTGGGTGCTTGTCGGATATGATGACGGGTCAAGACCCTTGCTGTTCAATTGTTCAAGAGTAAGCATCTGGGTCGTGGGGTTGCCCATGATCTCGGGGAAAATATTGACAAGCATCATACCAAATGCGATAGGAAGCAGCAAAAGCGGTTCATACTGCTTTTTGATGGCAAGGAACATAAGTATGAATGAAATCAGTATCATTACATAGTTCTGCCATTCAAGGCGGCACAGGCCGGAGGAATTATACAGTCCCACAAACACGTCGCCAAGCTGTGTAAAAACTTCCATATATCATCGTCCTTTCTTTTGGAATTGATCTGATTCAGAAGGGTCTTGTGTTCTGTGCAACACCGCTGTTGCCCCATGCGGAGCGTGTTGTGCGGGAACGCTTTACGGACTTTATCCTGTGAGGCTTTGAGCCGTACATTGCATCTACCGCTGCGGCAATGACCGCAATGATCTCGCCGGGGATCTCTCCCGGTTCACCAAACACCACCGGAGCCGCTGCGGGCTTTCCGGCGGAGGAAGTCTCCGATGTATTCTCGGTAACGACCACTCGTTTTTTCTTTTTTTCTTTGCGGTTCTTTGACGACCTCTGAGCCGCCTGTATCAGCTTGCCATAGACGGTGATAATGATTATCAGAAGCACCAGTACAAGGAAAACGATAATAAATCCTGCCAGCAGCAGCGAAAGCGCCAGCTTGATGTTATCCATATTTATACCACCTTTCTGTTTTATTCGTGGAGTGACACGCCTGTCAGATCAGAGCGCAGACAGCGTCGCCCATCTCGGCAGTTGACACCTTGCGGGTGCCTTCCGTATAGATATCGGGAGTTCTGGTGGTCTTGAGCACCTGAGCAACGGCCTCTTCGATAGCATCAGCCGCAGCGGGCTCGTCCAGGGAGTAACGGAGCATCATAGCAACGGACAGTATTGTTGCCAGCGGGTTTGCGATACCCTGACCAGCAATGTCGGGAGCGGAGCCGTGTATCGGCTCATACATACCCAGCTTGCTGCTGTTGAGACTTGCGGATGCCAGCATTCCGATAGATCCGCTGATCATGGAAGCCTCGTCGGAGAGAATGTCGCCGAAGATGTTTGAAGTAACGATAACGTCAAACTGTTTGGGATTGCGTACAAGCTGCATTGCGCAGTTGTCAACATAGAGATGGTTCAGCTCTACCTCGGGATATTCCTTTGAAAGACGGTTCATTGTCTCTCTCCAGAGGCGCGAGGAATCAAGCACATTTGCCTTATCAACACTGGTCAGCCTCTTGTTTCTCTTCATTGCCATATCAAAGGCAACACGGCCGATCCTTTCGATCTCGGTCACGTTATACTTTTCGGTATCGTAGGCAGCCTTTACGCCGTCCTCTTCAAATGTGCCTCTTTTTCCGAAATAGATACCGCCGGTCAGCTCACGGACTATCATAATATCCATTGCATCACCGATGATATCGGCTCTGAGGGGTGAAGCATCCCTCAGCGGTTCAAATATTACGGCAGGTCTCAGGTTCGCAAACAGTCCAAGCGCACCCCTGATACCCAGAAGGCCGGCCTCGGGACGATTGTTTCCGGGCTGTGTGTCCCATTTGGGACCGCCCACTGCACCGAGCAGAACGGAGTCTGAGGCAAGACAGCTGTCGATTGTCTCCTGGGGCAGCGGTACTCCCGTTGCGTCGATGGCGCAGCCGCCGAGCAGTGCATCGGTATATGTTACTTCAAATCCGAACCTTGCAGCGGTCTTGTCAAGTACTTTTACGGCCTCTTTTACGATTTCGGGGCCGATCCCGTCGCCCCTGAGCAGTGTGATCTTATAGTTTTTCATTTCTATTCCTCCAAAATTTTTCAGCACTACGCTGTTTTTCCAATTTACATTATAATCCGATTTACAATTTAAGTCAAGATAATCAAGACAATACTTTCCGCCGGCGAGCCGCCGGTGGTGATTTCGCGCTGTCGCTCCGCTGTCGCTCCGCTGACGCTGCGCTCTGAACACAGGCAAAATACTTTTACTCCCGCGCCGGACGGCACGGCATATACCCTGCCATCCGCCGACGTGCCGCATATAGCGCCACTTTCCGGCTGGTGTCATCGGATTTCGGAGTTCCGACGCTGTTCACGCTTTGGCGTGCCTGTTTATTCGGGAGTTGAATATAAGCAGGCGTTATTCTCTATTCTCTGAGCGACCGCAGGGAGCGTTTCCGTTCTTAATCCTTTTCTTATTGCCTTCTCACTGAACTTAGCAGCACCGCCCGTGATCTTATGTACATAACACACCGCATAACCTGAGTACTGTATCATCCACTCGTTTCTCTTGCTGATTGCAAAACGCTTTGGAACGGACTCCATACCATCAGGAAAGAGAGTATCTTCACCATATACTTCTTTGATATGTGGATCCGGCATATATGCAAGGACAACAGTGTATCTTATCTGAGGATATTTAGCTTTCGTTTCCTTCAGAACGGAATATACCATGTTGTCAAACTGTCCCTGATGACCGACATAAAAGTCAGTTACACCGTTCTCTGTGATCAGCTTCTCGATTATCGCTGTCAGCTTATCTCTGATATCGTGAGTAACCTCTCGGTGTCCGAAAAAACAACAGGACTTGCTTTTATCCATAATATAGCCTCCGCATTTATTCTATCTTGTATAGTCTATATTCTATCATCTACGGGCTATATTCTGCAATAATTTTTCATATCCTATTGTTAATAACAATAGAAGGTATTGATGAAATGGATATGATAAAGGCTGTAAGCGACAGACTGTCACAGTTATGCAGGGAACGAAATATTACAGTAAACAGGCTTGCAAACCTATCTGCTGTGCCTCCGTCTACAGTAAAAAATATTGTTTACGGGCTTAGTAAGAATCCGAAAATCATTACTATAAAAATGCTCTGTGACGGTCTGGAGATCACGCTTGCAAGGTTCTTTGATACACCTTCCTTCGACAGTTTTCCCAAAAACAGCGGCATCAGGAAAACCGGAACAGGTAACTCCGATATCAAATCAACAAACACGCTTTCAGCCGTTAAATATCGTATTTTGCAGCTATGCGAATCCAATCATATACCCATATATAAACTTGAAGAGCTTACGGGTGTACCGACTGTAACGATAAACAATATACTTTATGGAAAAAGCATGAATCCAAAGCTGAACACGATCAGGCAGGTCTGCGACGGTCTTGGCATAACGCTTGCTGAGTTTTTCGACACCGAGGAGTTCAATAATCTTGAACAGGAAATAAAATAGCAGGAGCATCGGCCTGATATTTCGGGCTGATACTCCTGCTTCTGTTTGTTGAGTTATACATCCTATGTTCCTGTCATTCATCAGTTCTTGCTGAAATCCGTAAGGATAAGCTCTTTGTTATGCTCCAGCGCCCAGGTGATGTTCCATTCGCTGGAGAAGAGAAGAAGGTGCTTTCCCTTGAGATCCTGTATGCGCTTTGTGTCGGAGGTAAGGTTCAGCTTTTTGGGGTCAAGTCCCTCGTTGTCTATCCAGCGGATAAGCTCATAGGGCATGTGCTCAAGGATGATGTCAACGTTGTATTCGTTTTTGAGGCGGTATTCCAGCACCTCAAACTGCAGAACGCCCACAACACCAACGATGACCTCTTCCATTCCGCCTCCGAGGTTCTGGAAGATCTGGATGGCGCCCTCCTGGGCGATCTGGCTTATGCCCTTGACAAACTGCTTGCGCTTCATTGTGTCCTTGAGGCGCACCTGGGCAAAATGCTCCGGCGCAAAGGTGGGAATTCCCTCAAACCGGACTTTTTTTGAGGGCGAGCATACCGTGTCGCCGATAGAAAAAATACCCGGGTCAAACACACCGATAATATCTCCGGCGTACGCTTCTTCTATAACCTCCCTGTCCTGAGCCATAAGCTGCTGGGGCTGGGAGAGTCGCATTTTTTTGTCGCACTGAACGTGATAGACCTCCATCTGCTTTTCGTACTTGCCGGAGCATATACGCATAAACGCGATCCTGTCACGGTGAGCCTTGTTCATGTTTGCCTGTATCTTGAACACAAATGCCGAGAATTTATCCTCAAAGGGATCGACCTCGCCGTCAACGGTATTGCGGGGCAGGGGCGGTGTTGTCATCTTCAGGAAGTCCGCCAAAAACGGCTCAACGCCGAAATTTGTAAGAGCAGAACCGAAGAATACCGGAGTCAGCTTTCCGTGGCGCACCTGGTCAAGATCAAGATCGTCGCCTGCGCCTTCAAGCAGCTCCACATCATCCCGGAGTGTCTGGGCAAGGGTATCCCCTAACTTTTCGTCAAGGTCCGGATCGTCAAGAGTAAGCTTGTCAGTCTCGACCTCACGCTGACCGTTGTTTGCAGTGAAGGCGAGTATCTCTTTTGAGGCAAATTCATACACGCCCTTGAATTCCTTTCCGCATCCGATGGGCCAGTTCATGGGGCAGGTATGGATACCGAGAACCTCTTCGATATCTTCAAGAAGATCGTAGGGGCTTTTTGCCTCACGGTCCATTTTGTTTATGAATGTAAAGATGGGAATGTCACGCAGCAGGCAGACCTTGAAAAGCTTTCTGGTCTGAGCCTCGACGCCCTTCGACGCATCAATGACCATTACGGCGGAATCGGCAGCCATAAGAGTACGGTAGGTATCCTCGGAAAAGTCCTGATGTCCGGGGGTGTCGATGATATTGACGCAGTAGCCGTCATAGTTGAACTGCATAACGGAGGAGGTAACGGAGATACCTCTCTGTTTTTCTATCTCCATCCAGTCCGAAACGGCGTGTTTGTCGGTTTTTTTGCCTTTTACCGAGCCTGCAAGCTGTATTGTTCCGGTATAGAGCAGCAGCTTTTCGGTGAGTGTGGTCTTACCCGCATCGGGGTGAGAGATTATGGCAAAGGTTCTTCTTTTTTCGATAAGTTCTCTATTACTTGTCGGCAAGGTGATTCCCCCAAACGATTTGCTTGTAGTGACGCCGGTACCGGCTGTCAGGTATTATGTTCCTGCGGCAAGGCAACAAAAAAGCTGACCCAAAGAGTCAGCTTGCTGCTTGTGTTGGCATCTTCCTATTTTCCCGGATCGTCACCAATCGAGTATCTTCGGCACCATTGAGCTTAACTTCCGTGTTCGGCATGGGA
>JBGUWL010000139.1:0-3106 GCA_045221075.1 Acutalibacteraceae bacterium | reverse complement strand
ATTTATTATCTTCCTTTGGCGCTGAACTAAATATTGGTTCTCTGTTTGGAGTAGGAGAACAAGCTGCCAAGATAAGCATACAGTACGCTTTTCGAGTCGAAAAATAGAGGTTAGAAAATCCAGTATTTTCAATGGGTTTGGGCCGAGCGAGTGTGCGGGGAGTGCATTTATATTCTGGGAGATCTTTTGCTTTTCAAGGTTATTGATGTGCCAATTTAATCCCGAATCAAGACGCAGCATTTCTCTGGCACATCAATAATTCTCGTATTCAGGTTTGCAAGTCGGTCCAAAATCACTTGATGCAAAACACCGCGTACAGCGGAACCGACATAATCCCGTTCTCAAAGCCGAAGTTCCGCTGAGAGATCCGGATCGAATACGCAGGCTTGAATTCCTTTATATAATCGTTGAGACTGACAGAGGTGACCCGGTCGCCACTCTTTGCCTCAATTGGGATTAGCTTGCCATCAAGAGAAACGACAAAATCGACTTCCTTCGTCCCTTTTTCGTTCCGCCAGAAGTAAGTGCGCAGGCCATTTATGGTGAGCTGATTGTCCACATAGTTCTCGATCATACCGCCTTTGAATTCAACCAGTTCCTCTTCCATGAAGAGCACGTCATCCGGCCGAATATCCTTTTGGGCGCAGAGGAGTCCCATGTCCGAGAGGAAGATTTTGAAATCGTCAATGTCTTTGTAGTTGTCAAGCGGCTTCATGATCTGCTCCGCGCGGTAGACCTGATGCACCAGATTGGCCGTCACCAGCCATTGGATCGCGTTCTCGTACTCCGCTGCTCTGGCTCCTTTCTTGATCAGCTTGTACTGAAAACGGGTGTTCTTCTTGGAAAGCTGCACCGCAATCGTCCCGTAGGTCAACCGGGTCTTTTTGATCTCGCCAGAGTTGTCCTGATATTTTGACATATCGTTCAGATAGTCCATCTGGATCGTCTCTTGGACATGGCGCACGTGGATATAGTCCCCGGTCTCGACAAAGCGTGCCACAGCCTCCGGCATACCGCCGATCACAAGATATTGCCTATACAGCTTGAGCCCAAGCTCATGCAGCGCAGCGGGCATCGGTTTGTGATCCGTAAAGCAGACCTTGATCCGCGCAACAAGATCCTGCTCGCCCAGTGCGATCAGGAACTCCTCCATATTCATCGGGTACATGGTATAGCGATCCACTTTTCCAACAGGAAAAGCATATTTTTCCCGATTGACCGCCACGCCAAGCAGGCTGCCCGCAGCGATAACATGGTATTCCGGCGCCTCTTCACAAAAGTATTTCAGAGAGGTGAGCGCACGCTCGCAGAGCTGTACCTCATCAAACACGATCAGCGTCCGGCCTTTTGTGATCGTCTGCCCGCTGATATGGCTCAAAATCGGAAGAAGGTAAGCGGGGCTCAAGTCTTCAGCAAACGTTTTTTCCAAAATCGGGCTGGTTTGGAAATTGAAATAGGCCACGTTATCGTAATGCTTTCTGCCGAACTCCAATACGGCATACGTCTTCCCAACCTGTCTTGCGCCCTGAATCACCAAGGGCTTGCGGTATTTATCCTCATGCCATTGTGCAAGATAGTCGTCGATCAGGCGATACATATTCAGGCCCCCTTGCTCTTTGATATGGCTGTATTATAATACAAGAAAGAAAACAATGCAATAAGTAATGAAAAATTACATTATTTTCCGACATGTTATTATAAGAAACAGCACTATCTTCCAAATTAGACTCCTTGAACCTCACACAACCTGATCCGGGATTGTTGTACTGCCGTACAGGATGTTGCATTCATTGCCAGTTTCTTCTTAGCGCTTCGCTCTTTAGAAACAGGGTATTTTTCTCCGTCGCCTTGATCGGGTGCAGCTTGCCGGTCTTTTCAAGCTTGTTGATATACTGCCGAGAGCAATTCAGAATCTCCGCCGCCTCTGCCGCGTTGATGATCCGCTCAGCGGCAAAGGCTCTGAAATCATCCGCCGTCAGGGAAATGCGCCTCGGATGCTGTCATAGTTGGAAAGCTTATAATAAACATGCCGTCAAGAAAGGCGGATCATTTTGGGATCAATCGTAAAGAGCCTCTTTGATTGCCATTCCGCAACAGCCACGGCTGCTGCTTCCCGCTCGCAGCGCGGATCATCAGGATCGTAGACTGCGATTACGGTATCAGCTTCTTTCATGGCTTCGAGATGAGCTTTAAACTCACAGCCCACGGTTTTCTCGTGACCCACGTTTATAACTTCCGTACTGGCAGCCAGAGCATTGAAATAACGCTCACGCAGCTCCGGCGTCCACTTGGTCGCCTGCTCCTCATAGGGAACATAGCAGATCGTTTCGAGCGCATCGTCTGATTCTTTCAGCCCGTGAAGAATCTCCGCCGCATGCAGCCCCACGCCGCAGTCCATGCTGACTGTAAATCGCGTGCAGCCCTCCCCTCTCAGCCTGGTGATCTGATTTATCAGGATCAGCTTCAGCGCCGCACAGCCATCGTCTTCCTCGTCAAATCCCCATGGGAAGCACATTGGGGAACAGCCAATAATGGCACAAGTCTTGGTCATGTCTCTATCTCCTTCGAAGAAATAACCCTTTTGAGTTATCTTAACTCAAAAGGGTTAAACTTTTCAAGTGGCTTTCGCTATCCTCAAGATTAGAATTGAGGTGTTACCATGACGATTGGCGAAGCCGTCAAAGAACGGATATTACAATTATGTGCAGAGCGAGACCTGACTATCAATAAGCTGAGCACGATCAGCGGCGTCACGCAGTCCACCGTGAACAATGTGGTCGGCGGCCGCAACAACAGCACCACCGTCTCCACGCTGCAAAAGCTGTGCGACGGTCTGGGGATCACGATCATCGACTTCTTCAATGATGATCTCTTCAAGGACATAGAACCGGAAGTGAAATAGCAGCACCGCAGAAGATTTCTGCGGTGCTGTTTCTTGTTGGAGCAACTATATGCTTTGTAGTTCTTCCAACTTCTTTCTGAATTCTGCAAAAGTCATTATCGGGAAGCCTATTTTTTTGTACACGGTAAAAAACCCGTACTGAGAAAAAGGCACCGACGGCGGTCTGCCGTCGGTGGGAAGAATCAAGTCTGCTTTTTGCAAATG
>JBGUWL010000138.1:0-6242 GCA_045221075.1 Acutalibacteraceae bacterium | reverse complement strand
GCCCGTCAGGATGAAAGCTCCCCCATAGGCCGGGACGTGCTGGACCAGCTTATAGAGAACCATAAGATCGCATCGGAGGAGGAGGTGCCCATCTGTCAGGATACGGGAATGGCCGTTCTGTTCGTGGAGTACGGCGACCATGTTGTCATTGAAAACGGCAGCTTTGAGGATGCCGTTCAGGAGGGTGTGCGCCGGGGATATATCGACGGGTACCTGCGCAAATCCGTGGTGACCGATCCGGTATTTGACAGGGTGAACACAAAGGACAACACCCCGGCCATAATATATACCACCATAGTCCCCGGTGACAGGATACATATTCTCGGCGGCTGCAAGGGCTTCGGCAGCGAGAATATGTCCGCAATAAAAATGCTTACCCCATCGGCGGGCATTGAGGGAGTAAAGAAATTCATACTTGACGCAGTGCGCTACGCCGGACCCAACCCCTGTCCGCCCATAGTTGTGGGCGTGGGAATAGGCGGTACCTTTGAAAAGGCCGCAATGCTTGCAAAAAAAGCCACTCTGCGTCCCATAGACCTTCGCAATTCGGACGAGCGGTATGCAGACCTTGAAAGAGAGCTGCTTGACGAGATAAACAAAATGGGAATAGGTCCTGCCGGACTGGGCGGAAAAACAACGGCCATCGGTGTCAACATCGAGACCTACCCCACCCACATCGCAGGAATGCCCGTGGCGGTGAATATCTGCTGTCACGCAGCCCGCCACAAGGAAACGGTCATCTGAGGGAGGAACCATAATGAAAAGAATAACACTGCCCCTTACGGACGAAATGATAAAGGACCTTCACGCAGGCGACAGCGTGCTGATCTCCGGCACTGTGATAACCGGACGTGACGCTGCCCACAAGCGTCTGTATGAGCTGATAGAAAAGGGAGAGCCTCTTCCTGTGGACATCGAAGGACAGGTCATATATTATGTAGGACCCGCGCCCGCAAAGCCCGGACACGCCGTAGGTCCCGCCGGTCCCACCTCAAGCTACCGCATGGACAAATACACTCCGGCCCTGCTTGACAGAGGACTCAGGGGCATGATCGGAAAGGGCGCAAGAAACGAAGAGGTCATTGAGTCCATGAAAAAGAACGGAGCGGTATATTTTGCCGCTATAGGAGGCGCCGCCGCACTTATCTCAAGAAGCATAAAAAGCTCTGAGGTGCTGGCCTATGAGGACCTTGGCACAGAGGCCATATACAGATTTACCGTGGAGGATTTTCCCGCAATAGTGGTCATTGATGCCCAAGGCAGAAGCGTTCTTGCAAAGGCCTGACGGAGGAAATCCCATGAAAAAAGAAAAGCCCTCAAAGAAGCCCCTGCCCGACAGCAAACAGGATACCCCTGCGGAGTCCGTGCCGGATGAAGATACAGAAGCACTGCAGGATGAAAAATTCAAAGTCCTGCAGGATAACAGCTCCGCAACACTTCCGGATGACAATTCCGGACCGGTGTCAGATACACCTGATACCCCGCCTGAATATGACCCCTATTCGGGAATGTTTTCCGACAATCCCTATGACCTGAGCACCGGAGAACTTATAAAGGAAGAAAAAAAGCCTGAGCCGCCGAAGATAGACGAGCGAAAGGAAAATGCAAAAAAGATCGTACCTCTAATGATAATGCTGGCAGTAACGGTGCCGTTTTTCATCATCGCTCTGTACTGTATGGATAACTATATCCGGATATTTCCGGAGGTGGATCAGCCTGTCCCCAAGAGAGTACAGATAACTCTGCTGATATTAATATGCATGGTAATGGTGCTTGCAGGGTATCTGCTGATACGAAGAAACAATGTTCAGGTCACTTCCCACTTTCAGAAACGGATTGACGGAAGGATACTGAAATATCTTCTTCCCTTTTCGGTGCTTCTGCTCCTTTCTCTGTTTCTGCCCGGAGGTTTTCTTGTTGGAAATATCATCTGCGGTGCTCTGATGCTTTCTGCCGTTCCTTTTGTGGTGCTGGTTTTCGGGCGCCTGCCCCAGAGGACCAGAAGGATATTCGGACCTGTAATGGCGGTCATGCTTGTGATATGTGCGGGAATAAACTTCTATCTTAAGCTTATAATGAGAGCCGCGGATATCTCCTGCGAATACATTATAATAACCAACCGTCCCGAAGCCGAGCTGCCCCGGGGTTTAAAGGACACCTATTTTATCTCAACGGAGCTTTTGCCGGGGGATTACGGTTATGAAAGTGATTATATCGAAAATTACGAGCGGTACCGTTATATTGCGGACAAATCCATAAAGGATACGGATATTGACCGCCTGATCTATAATTCTGACGGAAATCCCAACGTTCCCGCCGGTGATCTTGACGACAGACTGACAGCCCTGCTTGATGAGCTGTCGGAACATTATAATGAAGAATTTTTTGAAAGGTATGATCTGATGCTCCGTCCCGTGCCGTATTTTGCGTCTCTGAACAGCATTACGGTCAGCAAGTTCAGATACTGCGGCGGTCTGGCGTACTTTACCGAAACACTGGACTATGAGAGCAAGCCTAATAAATACCTGGGTGAATATGTTGATCTTTGCTATCAGCTTATAGCCTTTCCGAAGGATATCCATGGAAGACAACTTGCGGAGGGCGGAATACAATATAATGAATCTGTCAGGGGACGTCCCCTGTGACCCCGAAGCCCGTGTATTTATGCGGGCTTTTTTCTTGTTCAAAAATTCTTAAAAAATTTTTAAAAAAATTCAAAACTGTCACTTTGATGTCACTTTGCCCGGATATAATAAAGCCATGATAAACAACAAACGACCCGAGAGGGAAAAACAAAAAAATTTAAAGGAGTCTGATAATTATGAAAAAGACAATCGTAAAGATCCTGGTGGCAGTTATGGCAGCAACAATGGTAATAGGAGCAGCAGCAGGCTGCGGCAGCACATCCGGCAGCGGCAGCTCAGATGTAAGCACCGAGAGCAAGACAGAATCAAGCGTACTCATCGACGTTGACGACTCCCAGCAGTCCTCAAAGACAGAGACCCTCCTCGGAAAGACCGACACTGACAAGATCGAGAGCCTCTGGATAGGCAAGGACCCCACAGGTAAGTATGAGGGCTATTTCTTCATGGTCAACGACGGCAGCAAGAACGGTTCCGTCAGCCTGTTCATCGCAAACGACTTTGGTGACGGCGTAAGAAACGGCGGCTATGTGGAGGGCGTTGTTGAAGAGATGACCGAGACAAAGAACGAAGACGGCACCACCACAAAGACCATGAAGATCACTGACAAGAATCAGGGTGAAATACACATCACCGCCGTATACAACGCAGAGGGAAATTCCATCGAAATGTCCTTTGAAGAGGAAAAGAACACACTCACCCTCTCAAAGGTGGACGACAGGAACACTATCGGCAAAAAGGTTGAATATGTTCTTACACTGGTCAATACCGTGGGCTCCATCAGCAATGATATGTCAGACGCCGCAACACTTGACTGCGCCTTCAAGGATTACTATGCAGGGGTCGTTTCCGGTGTGATCTATGAGGGAAGCGGCGTTGTTACCTGCGACAAGCTTCCTGCAAAGGACGCTTCAGCGGCAGAGAGAAAAGAGCTTGCACTCAAGCTCACCCTCAAGGGCGCTCTGCAGTACAGCGGTATCGAGAGCCTTTCCGACAAGCTCTCTTCAATGAGCGCCGCCAGCGACGGTAATGTATTCGCCCAGAGCGAGGGCAGAGGGGATGCTGCTGTGGTATCACTCAGCGAGAATATGACCATGGCTGAGCTGGGCTACAAGTGATTTTCGGGCGGCATTTCGTCAGAATCAACAGTTTTATAATATCGGGACTCCCGCTTTTGCCGGCGGGAGTCTTTCTGTTGTACAATACACCGAATTGCGGTTCATCATACCTTACAAAAACCCTTTTCCGGGCTGTACATAACATAAAATCTCTCTTACATAATATACAAAAATATCGATGAAATTTCTACGAAAATTACAAAGAAAATTTTTGAAAAGACTTGCAAAACACAGTGCTCTGTGGTATTATAAGTAAGCGACTGCGACAGATATGCGATGAAGCGGGAGGTTGCGGCTGAAACAGGCCGGTTTTTCCGTGGAGTATGTCCGATTTTAAACCGGGCGAAAGAATATTTTATTGAGCGTTTGGCTTTTCCCCAAGTTGCAGGGGATATGCCATAGCTGCGCTCAGATTTTCTCATGACCTGACCCGGAATAACGAAAGTTTTTCCGGTTTTTCAATAGAGTTGCAGGAAACACCCGGAAGGGTGTAAGGAATTGAGAGAACGCCCGCCAACTACAATAAGGAGGCGATGAACGTGGCAGTCAAGGAAAAAATAAGGATAAGAATCAAGGGGTACGATCATCAGCTGGTGGATCAGTCCGCCGAGAAGATCGTGGCAACCGCAAAGCGCACAGGTGCAAGGGTCTCAGGTCCCGTGCCGCTTCCCACCGAGAAACAGGTGGTAACTATCCTGCGTGCTGTTCACAAGTACAAGGACAGCCGTGAGCAGTTTGAAACAAGGACCCACAAAAGACTTATCGACATCCTCAGACCTTCCAACAAGACAGTTGAGGCTCTGACAGGACTCGAACTCCCTGCCGGTGTTGAGATCGAGATCAAGCTCTGATCCTAACCAACAGGCAGCCGGGGTCATGTCGGTGAAAAGCCGACCAATAACCTATCAAGGAGGAAAAACAAATGCAGAAGGCAATCATCGGTAAAAAGATCGGTATGACACAGATCTTCGATGCAAAGGGCGCCGTTCTCCCTGTTACTGTAATTGAGGCAGGTCCCTGCGTGGTATCTCAGATCAAGACAGTAGAAAACGACGGCTATGAAGCAGTGCAGATGGGCTTTGGCGACATCAAGCTCAAGGTCCAGAACGGCAGCGGCAAGGGCAAGAGAGTTCGCAGCGACAAGTTCAAGAACGATCCTGTAAACATCACCAAGCCCCTTCTCGGTCACTTCAAGAAGGCCGACGTTGCTCCCAAGAGCACACTTCGTGAGTTCAGAGTTGAAAACCTCGATTCTTACAAGGTCGGCGACATCATCAAGGCCGATACCTTTGCAGAGGGTGACAAGATCGACGTCACCGGCAAGAGCAAGGGTAAGGGCTACGCCGGCGTGATCAAGCGTTGGAACTTCCACCGCCTTAAGGAATCTCACGGTTCCGGTCCTGTTGCCCGTCACGGCGGTTCAATGGGCGCCTGCTCAACTCCCTCCAGAGTATGGAAGGGCAAGAAGATGGCAGGTCATCTGGGAGCCGAAAGAGTGACAGTACAGAATCTTACTGTCGTTAAGGTAGACGCAGAAAACAATCTTATCGCCATCAAGGGCGCTGTTCCCGGACCCAACGGCGGAATCGTAGTTATCCGTGACAGCGTTAAGGCATAAGGGAAGGAGGAATTTCAATGGCTAATATAGACGTTCTCGATATGGCCGGCAACAAGGTCGGCACAGCCGAGCTTTCAGACGCCATTTTCGGCATTGAGCCCAACACAGCGGTAATGCACCACATGGTAGTTAACTACCTTGCAAACAACCGTCAGGGCACACAGTCCGCTCTTACCCGTGCAGAGGTAAGCGGCGGCGGCAGAAAGCCCTGGAGACAGAAGGGCACTGGCCATGCAAGACAGGGTTCCACCCGTGCTCCCCAGTGGACACACGGCGGCGTTGTTTTTGCTCCCAAGCCCAGAAGCTACAGATTTACCGTCAACAAGAAGGTAAAGAGACTGGCAATGAAGTCTGCTTTCTCAAGCAAGCTCAGCGACAACCAGATCATCGTTCTGGACAGCATCACTCTTGATGAGTTCAAAACAAAGAAGATCGCTCAGATGCTCCAGGCCATCGGCTCAGAAAAGAAGGCTCTGATCGTTCTTCCCGAAGTTGATACAAAGGTCATCAACTCCGCAAGAAATATTCCCGGTGTAAAGACCGCTCAGGTCAACACACTGAATGTTTATGACATCATGAACGCTGACAAGCTTGTCATCGTAAAGGATGCCATCAGCAAGATCGAGGAGGTATACGCATGACAGCCCGTGATATCATCATAGCACCCGTCATCACAGAAAAGAGCATGGCAGGCGTTGCAACTGAAAAGAAATATACCTTCAAGGTTGACAAAAAGTCCACAAAGATCCAGGTGGCAAAGGCTGTTGAAGAGATCTTCGGCGTAAAGGTCGCAAAGGTCAACACAGTCAACGTAAGAGGCCGTATGCGCCGTCAGGGCAGAAACCAGGGCTACACACCTTCCTG
>JBGUWL010000137.1:0-25356 GCA_045221075.1 Acutalibacteraceae bacterium | reverse complement strand
TATGTATAAGGGAGATTTCCTGTGTAGATTTCAAACCAACTGGGAAAATAATACAATGTGACAACAACAATAGAGTGTTTTTATCAGCAGTTGCGTATACAAATTGTGATAATAATGCGGATGGTGAACAAAAGATCACATGGAGTACTGCTAAGAATTCCAACTTTCCAAACGCTTCGCATAATAGCTTTCTAACTAGTTATGTAAAAGACTCTGCGTGGGATTATGAAAAGGAAATACGAGTAAAAGCATCTATTGATAACAAGGAATCATTTAGCAAAGTGGCAATTGATATTCCGGATTATGTGCTTGACAGTATTGTATTGACAGCTAGCCCACTTTTTGAAGGAAATTTGCATGATAAACTTTGGGATTCAATACATCGACATTTGAATCCCGAGCCAAGTCTGTTCACCGGTCGTTTGCAACTGAACGGCTCGTGTGATATGTGTGATAAGAGACAAGGAGTATCTAATTGAGGATCGCAAAGATGAACAAGAAAACTCTATTATTCACAGATTGCGTGGATTTGGTTGGAGCGGCGTGCCGACCTTTTCAAGGCACAAAAAGGTATGTCAGTACTGGTGCTGTTGATATTGACCATATCGACGATTCAAATATTGAAATCGTTGATTATGAGGGAAAACCATCACGAGCAAATCTTGAGGTTGTTTCGGGCGATGTGTTGTTCGCAAAAATGCAAGGAACCAAGAAAACTCTGATAATTGATGCGGCGCTCGCAAATAATATCTACTCCACAGGGTTTTGCGCAGTGCGAGCGAAAAAAGGCGTGATAACTGATCGTTGTCTCCATTATCTTCTAAACAGCGATAAGTTCCTCGAGCAAAAAGATAAGAATTGCTCTGGTACAACACAAAAAGCAATTACAAACGCAGGACTTAACAAGATTTCCATACGTTTGCCAAGCATCGGAGAACAAGGCGTCATTGCTGATCAACTGGATGCAATTAAGCAAATAATAAATATACGTCGAGAAGAATTATTGATTTTGGATAATCTTGTCAAATCCCGCTTTGTCGAGATGTTTGGAGATCCAAAACAAAACCCAAATGGATACCCCGTAAATCAGCTTTCTGAGCATATTGAATTTCTTACATCTGGGTCGAGAGGATGGGCGCAGTGTTGCGCTGATGATGGAACAGAGTGGTTCATTACAATAAAGAATGTTAAGAACTGCCGCATTTCGACTAATAATATGCAGGCAATCAACGCACCAGATAATGCAGAAGCAAAAAGAACACGAGTTCAAGAAGGGGATCTTTTGATAAGTATTACAGCAGATCTAGGGAGAACTGGGATCGTTACAAAAGAAATTGCAGAACACGGAGCATACATTAACCAGCATTTGACTTGTATTCGACTAAACCGCGAGGTACTGGAACCGCTCTACGTTGCATATTTCTTGGAAAGCACGGCTGGAAAAGAGCAGTTTGTTTCAAAGAATCAAAGCGCTGTAAAGGCAGGTCTGAACTTCAACTCCATAAAAACAATAAAGCTTTTGATTCCGCCGAAGGAGGCACAGCAGAAGTTTTTAGTCTTTGTTGCACAGATTGATAAAATTAAAGATGCTATACAGAAGGCACTTGATGAAGCGCAATTGCTTTTTGACAGTTTGATGCAAAAATACTTTGAGTGAGAAAGGGTAATCTATCATGAAAAAAGACGAATTTGTAGCAATGGTAAAAGAAGATATTGAAAAATGTGATGAAGTATTGAAGACGCTCAGTGTAAATAGTGCCAGTGCGTTAGTGAATGAACTGTATGGAAAATATTCCAAAGTTTCTCTGAACTTTCCGTCAATTAATAACAATCCCTTGCTATCACGTAATATTCGTCAAGTTCCTTTTGATAATATTCGAGCAATACAAGGATTCCTGAAAGCCTATTTGATTAATGATTGTGAAGATTATCGGTTTGACAAAACAGAACGGGGATTTGTTACGGTGACAAACACCGTTACATCGAACAATACAAATGAGAACAATAATGTCTTGAACAGCAATTCATTTCAAGAAGCAAGAAATAAAATCGAGCAGATGTCTGCGTTGCCCGATGCCGAAATAGAGGAGATTCTTGCGAAGGTGAACGAATTGGAAAGCATCATTAATTCGGATGACCGGAAAAGCAAGAAATGGGAAAAAGCAAAAGGCATTTTGACATGGGTTGCTGATCGCGGATTGGATGTCGTCATTGCCCTGTTGCCGTTATTCCTGAAAATCTCCTAACATTTTGGTGAATAGATTTGTCTGTTCTGACGAGGTAGTAAGGTGAAATCATTCTTTGAAAAATGTAAAGAGCGTTGTGATCGATTAATGAAAATCACGCTTCATATAAATCAAACATATATGGTGCTTTTGCAAATAAGGGATCTTCGTTTGCAAAAACATGATGTATTTATAAAATCGCCGGCATTCTATCAAACCGTATTCAAAAACTGTACTATTGTCATTTTTATTGAATTGTGTAAGATGTATGATTTCAATCCGGAGAGTGAGGGGCTCTATGCCTTGTTACAGAAAATGTTAAATAACATAGTCCTGCTTGATGGGAATTATCAAATAGAAGCAAATAAGTTCATCAATCTGACCGATGATCGTGCAGAAGTGGTACATTATCATAGTATTGAATTACTTTTACATGATTCAATTGATCAGATTAAACTACACAAGGATGTCTTGTCGCGTTTATGGACGCTTCGGGATAAGTATTATGCACATTATGAGATAATGACAGAAGAAAAACTCGATTGTTTACTAAAAAGCAATAGAATATCTTATGAAGATTTGAATCAACTGATAATGCTAAATATGAACATCATAAATGCTTTATATAAGTACTTCTTTGATGCAACGATGCTTCCGCTATTGGCTAATTATGATGATTTGGATTCAACAATCTGCTGTGTAGAAAAGGTCGAAGAAGAAAGACAAATGAGATTGCAAAGATTACAAGAATTGACTAAACAAGAAAGAGGTTGAAAATGAAAAACTTGTTCTTGGATTCTAATATTTGGCTATCACTATATCATTTTTCCAATGATGATCTGGAACAATTCATGAAACTGAAGAAGCAAATCGGAAAAACGATAAAGTTGTTTATTCCTATGCAAACACATGATGAAGTTTATAGAAACAGGGACGCTAAGGTTTTAGATAGTTTGAAGAGGTTTAGGGAATTTACCATTAGTTTTCCAACTTTTACAAAAAGCTATCGTGTGTATAAAGACTTTTACAAACAGTATATGGAGTTAAAAGCGGTTCATACAAAATGGCTCAAGAAAATAGAGACGGACATTAGAGAACTGACACTTCCAGCAGATAAAGCAATAAAAGACTTTTTCACCGAGGAAACTTTGTATCCCTGTGATGATACTGTAATCAAAAAAGGTAAACAAAGATATGATATCGGTAATCCTCCTGGTAAAGATGGAAAATATGGTGATGCAATAAATTGGGAGTGTTTATTAGAAAACATTCCGGATGGCGAAGATTTGTATTTTATCAGCAATGACAAGGATTATTCATCGCCAATTAATGACGATCAATTCAACTTGTTCTTAAGAGACGAATGGATGAAGAAAAAGCACTCAAATATTATTTTTTATAAATCGCTTGTTGGTTTTTTAAAGGAACATATGCAAGATATTACTTTGCAAGTAGAACAAGAGAAAGATCAGCTAATAATGAATTTGTTGTTAAGTAGAAGTTTTTTGGAAACACATCATTTAATCGAAAGACTAAAAGAGTTTTCAGAATGGAATGACGGACAAATAGATGATTTGATTAGAGCAGCGATTGATAATAGTCAAGTAAACTGGATAATCGCAGACGATGACGTATTTGAGTTTTATAAGAACCTAATGAGTATTGCGAATCGCGATGATTGCTTTACCCAAAAGGTAAATGACATGCTAAAGGAAGCGGAAGAATCTCGGAATGCGCAATAGTGTGACATGTTTGGGTATCTTAGGAGGAATCCCCATGACCAACTATAGTTTCCTACAAAACGATCCGTAATTCGCAGAATAGAGACTAATATGTGATATGAAGCGGACATCGATGCAACAATACTTTGTTTAGTCTGGAGGGAACAATGGAAGACAGGTTTTCCAAGCTCTTTAGCCTGATGTATAGAAAGGACGATTATATTGGTGATGAAATCTATCATTATACAGGCGTTAATGCTGCAAAGGCAATTTTGCGGAATGATTGTGTTTCGCTCAGAATGACGCATATTGATGATTTTGATGATGTTTTTGAAGGAAAGACTGTGGAGGTCTTTTATGATCTATCTCTTGAAAACCTTAAGAGAGAAGGAGTGATTGATGATTCAGTATATAACCAACTATCTGAAATAGACGCACCGAAGCGTTATATGTTTCACTTTAACATAAATAATGAATCGAATACGACTTATTGTACCTATACGGATTACGATGTTTATGTATCCTGCTTTTGTGAAGACGGAAACTCCGATTACATGTTGGAAAGATATATTAGAGACGGGGATCAAAAAGGATATGTAATAGGTGTCCTTGCGTTGGATTTGGCTGAGAACCAGACAACTATGTGCTTTGGTCAAGGCCACATGTTTGAACTGAAGAAAACACTGTATGGCATGCAGATCGTTGAATCCATAGAAGAGTTTGTCAAAGAACTGCTAAGTATATATGGTGGTCGCATCGATGCAGACGCCAAAGAAGCTATACGCTTTAAACTATCAGAAATGCGATATATGGCTAAATTGGCAAGGTATTCTAGGGAAAAGGAAGTCAGACTAATCCTTATGATTCCCAAAGGGGATAAATTGCCACAGAATTATAAACCGAGATATAATCAAGTAGTCGAGAACGGAAAGAGATATGTTTATGTTTCTATCCCCAAAGGTGTCATCTTTGAAGTTCAAAATAGTAAAACGGTGCCTGACAAAGAATGGTCTGAATTCACTTACCAACTAAAAGAATACGGATATCATTTATTTGAACCTCAAGATCAACTTTGATTTCTTACAATCCGAGCCTCAGTTTGTTCGTGGCGTAGGCATAATCACTTCTTGGCAGTTTCTGCAATAATACTTTGGATGAGGTACAAAACAGATGTATATTGCAAATATGCAAACGAAAGGGAATACCCATCAGGTAACCGTAAAACAGGAAATATCGAACGCAGATTATGCTTCTTTTATGAAGAAGTTTGATTTTCTCAAAGACATATCGCCGGTTAAGATAGCTTATGATATTGTTGTTCGTAATGCTCATGAGTTTGTTTACTTCATGAACGAAGAGCATTTAAAGAGGATGCATTTTGTAGAGAAAATGGACTTGGGAACTATTTCTATTGATGGAAATAGGTTGCTTTTCAATATGTGTGCATCTTTCTTAACGTTTATAGACTATTCTACAAAAGCAGTCTCCCATAAGAATAAAGCGAAAGAAAACTTCAAAGATTTTTTAAGTAATGAATTTGATGATAGCTTTGAATACCGGTTTTTCTATAAACTCAGGAATTATTGTACACACTATTCTTTTCCGTTTTCGACGATAACGGTTACTGATCCGGGGGTAGTTATTCTGTCGTGTAAAAAAGAACATCTACTGGAGTATGATGGATGGGGTAAAGTTAAAAACGATATTGAGAAATTGCCGGAGGACATTGCTATTTGCAGTTATATAAATGAACTCTTAACGGTTATTACAGGAGTAATGATACAAACACATTATTATTTCGTAGAAGAATACTATATTGCAAACAAGGCAATCGCTGAACTAATCGAACAATATGCTGTTCCGTCCCCGATTTTTGCTGAGGACAAAGAAAACGGTAATAAAACGTTACATCCAATACCGATTGAAAACATAATGACGGGCATGGATATTGTTAAGAGCCATCCTGGCGTTCATTTTACATATGCAAAATCAGCAAGTGAAATGAAAATGGAACCTGCGAATCTGTTTGTGTAATACAGATAATAGAATTCTTGATAAGAGAGTAATCATGAGGTGATAATGATATGCAGTTACATGGTATATTGTTTTTACATGAGAATCTGCTGTGTAAAAAAGAAGCGTTGGACACCTATCATGCTGTTATAGGCGGCGAGAATGTTGTAATACGTTTTCCGAGATATCATGATCCTGAGGATATAGAGCATAGTTGTGGATTCTTGAATCCTTTGCTGCCACCTTTAGGATTTGAAGAATGGAAAAGAGACAATCGCCCTATTGATTGGGGATCACCTCGGGACTACCCTGCGGGAGATAGCGAGGTCGCTTGTCTTGGTATTTCCATTGAGTGTCAAAAGGAAACTGCAATTTGCTCAGCTGATGCAGTGTATTCGAGTTTGGATAAATGGTGTGAGCACTTTTTGAAATACTGTTTTGTTTGCAATAAGCAGATGAACCTTAGATCATGGGTCGAACAGAAGAGCTTTGAATCATTTACGTTATTCTCGGGCAATGTAGCTATTCCACCTAAAGATAATGTCATACATATATCAGTTAACCTTGCTAACCCTGATTCTTTTGTATCGAGGGAGCAAGTTCAAAAGGCATGCGACTTTGCATCTTCAAATCATGTTTTACTATTTGAATATGAATTGCTATTGAAAGCATATCAGGAGAACGGTAAAGGGAATGATAGATATGCAATTCTTGATGCAGCATCTTCTTTGGAGCATTGCTTGGTCTCACAAATAGAAAGAATTAGTAATCAACGAGATATTCCGTCCGAGTTGATTCTCAGTAAATACAGATCTTTGGGCGATCGTGTCAGGGCGATTCAATTGTTAGATCAGTCTTTTCTTATAAAAGATATTGACACGACCGTAGTTAAGCCAAGAAATAGCATTATGCATAACGGAAATGTAGAAATAGACAGCAAAATAACTTTCGACCTGTTGAAAAAAGTTGAAGAGGTATTGCAGTATTTCTATAATGATTACTATTCTGACTAAATACAGCCTGAAAAATGCACAAAAACTGTACAATAATTGCATTTTCATAGATTGAAATGAAGAGTATAATACTCTTATCAATGGGGGAAGGAGAAAAGAGGATGGATAATTACTTCCAAACTATGATGTTCAACCCGCAGTATGTGAATCCGGACTACTATCATCAGATGGAACAGCAGATGCATTATCAAGCAGAACAGAATAAAAAGGTTGAGGACGCAGTGAAAGCGATGCATGATCTTTGCAAAGCCACACGAGGTATGGATTACGCACATCAACAGGAAGCATTTTATAAATGTCTTGCCGTAATGGCTGCTGAAAACAGATGGTAATAACAGGAGAAAACCCATGACCAACTTTGATTTCTTACAAAACGATCCGCAGTTTGCGGGATTTGCGGAAGCGGCGATCAGCGCGGAGCGCTTGTACGCCGTCGACGCCGCCGCGTGCGCGATCGGCTGCCGCCGGGCGATGGAGTTTGCCGTCAAGTGGATGTATTCTGTGGACGCGGCGCTGGTTTTGCCGTATCAGGACACGCTCTTTGCGCTGATGAACGCCGAGGAGTTCCGGGAGATCGTGGACAGCGATCTTTACCGGCGCATGGACTATATCCGGCGCGTCGCCAACGACGCGGCGCACGCGGGGCGGAAGGTTACGACCGATCAGGCGGCGCTGTGCGTGGAAAACCTCTATTGGTTCATGGATTTCGTCGCCTGCTGCTATGCGAAGGACTATGAGCCGCGGGAGTTTGATAAGGCGCTGCTGACGGCAGGGACAATCCCCCAGTCAGCTTCCGCTGACAGCCCCCTTTACACAAGGGGGCCATCGGAAACAGCCTCCCCTGTGCAAGGGGAGGTGGTGCCGAAGGCGTCGGAAGGGTTGTCCGTCAACCTTGCCGCACTGCTCGCCGAAAACGCCGCGCTGAAAGCGGAGCTGACCGCGCGCAGAGAGGAGCAGCAGAAAAGCTACGTTCCGAAGCCCCTCGAGCTTTCGGAATACAAGACGCGCAAGCTCTATATCGACGAAATGCTGCGCGACGCGGGCTGGACCGAGGGCAAGGACTGGCAGAACGAGGTCGAACTTTTCGGCATGCCGAACAAGAGCGAGGTGGGCTATGCAGACTATGTGCTCTACGGCGACGACGGCAGACCGCTCGCGGTGATCGAGGCAAAGCGCACCTGTGTGGACGTCAGTAAAGGGCGGCAGCAGGCAAAGCTCTACGCCGATCTTCTGGAGCAGAAATACCATCGCCGCCCGGTGATTTTCCTCACAAACGGCTTTGACACGCGCATTCAGGACAACCTGTACCCCGAGCGCAGATGCGCCGCGATCTGGTCGAAGCGCGATCTTGAAAAGCTGTTCAACCTGCAGACGATGCGCACGAGCCTCAAGAATGTGCTCGTGAACCGCGACATTGCGGGGCGCTACTATCAGGAAGGCGCGATCAAGGCGGTATGCGACGCGTTCGGCGCAAAGAACCGGCGTAAGGCGCTGCTCGTCATGGCGACCGGCTCCGGCAAGACGCGCACGGTGATCGCGCTGTGCGACGTGCTGCTGCAGCACGGCTGGGTGAAAAATATCCTGTTCCTTGCCGACCGCAATTCGCTGGTGACGCAGGCGAAGCGCAATTTTGTGAATCTGCTGCCCGATCTTTCTGTGACGAATCTCTGCGAGGAAAAGGACAATTATACCGCGCACTGCGTCTTTTCGACCTATCAGACGATGATGAACGTGATCGACGCGGTCGAGGATGAGCAGGGCAAGCTGTTTACGTGCGGGCATTTCGATCTGGTCATCTGCGACGAGGCGCACCGTTCGATTTACAACAAGTATCGCGATATCTTCAACTATTTCGACGCGCCTCTGGTGGGCCTGACCGCGACGCCGAAGGACGAAATCGACAAGAACACCTATGAGATCTTCGATCTCGAAAACGGCGTCCCGACCTACGGTTACGAGCTTGCGCAGGCAGTCAGGGACGGGTACCTTGTGGATTTCATTTCGGTCGAGACGACGCTGAAATTCATTCAGCAGGGCATCGTCTATGATGAGCTGTCCGACGAGGACAAGGCGGCGTATGAGGACACGTTTGTCGATGAAAACGGCGAGCTGCCGGAGCGGATCGCGTCGTCGGCGCTGAACGAGTGGATCTTCAACGATGACACGATCAAAGAGGTGCTGCATGTGCTGATGACCGAGGGGCTGAAGATTGACTACGGCAATAAGATCGGGAAGACGATCATCTTTGCCAAGAGCCACGCGCACGCGGAAAAGGTTCTGGAGATCTTCAACCGCGAATATCCGCACCTTTCGGGCTATGCAAAGGTGATCGACAACTACATGACCTATGCGCAGAGCGCGATCGACGAGTTCTCCGATCCGAAGAAGCTGCCGCAGATCGCTATCTCCGTGGACATGCTCGACACCGGCATCGACGTGCCGGAGGTGCTGAATCTGGTCTTTTTCAAGAAGGTCATGAGCAAGGCGAAGTTCTGGCAGATGATCGGGCGCGGTACGCGGCTTTGCCCGGGGCTTTTGGACGGGGCGGACAAGCAGAAGTTCTATATCTTTGATTTTTGCGGCAACTTTGAGTTCTTCCGCATGAACAAGGGAAAGCCGACCGCAAATATGATCGCGCTGCAGGGAGCGATCTTCCATCTGAAAGCGCAAATCGCCTATAAGCTGCAGGATATCGCCTATCAGACACCGGAGCTGATCGCATTCCGCAAAACGCTGGTGGACGATATGGTGAAAAAGGTGCGCGAGCTGTCCCGTGAGAACTTTGCGGTTAAACAGCATCTGAAATATGTAGAACTGTATTCCGATCCGGACAACTACAAGGCGCTGACGTACGAGAACACGCTTGTGATCGGGCAGGAGCTTGCGCCGCTGATCATGCCGGAGGAGGACGATGCGAAGGCTCTTCGCTTCGACGCGCTGCTGTACGGGATCGAGCTTGCATATTTGGCCGGAAAGAAGTACGGCAAGGCGAGAAGCGATCTTTATAAGAAGGTCAGCGCGATCGCCAACGTCGCCAATATTCCGGAAATCATGGCGCAGTCGGAGCTGATTAACAAGATTCTGCATACCGATTACGTGGAGAACGCAGGCATCAATGAATTTGAGAATATTCGTGAAAATCTGCGTGATCTGATCAAGTATATCCCGGTTGCCAAGATTCGATATGATACGAATTTCGACGATGAGATCCTGTCGATCGACTGGAAGGAGTCAGAGCTCGAGAACGACGATCTGAAGAACTACAAGGCAAAGGCGGAATTCTATGTGCGGCAGCACCGCGATCATGTCGTAATCGCAAAGCTTCGCAGCAATGTGCCGCTGACCGCAATCGATGTGCAGGCGCTCGAACAGATCCTTTGGAGCGAAGTCGGAACGAAAGCCGAATATGAGGCGGAGTACGGAAAGAAACCGCTCGGCGAATTTGTGCGCGAGATCGTCGGTATGGACATGAATGCGGCGAAGGAGGCGTTTGCGGCGTATCTGAACGACGCGAATCTCGACAGTCGACAGATCTACTTTGTGAACCAGATCGTGGAATACATCGTCCACAACGGCGTCATGAAGGATCTGTCCGTGCTGCAGGAGCCGCCGTTTACAGATCAGGGCAGCATTGTCGATATCTTTACCGATCTTACGGTCTGGCAGGGCATTCGCAAAGCGATCGAACGCGTGAATTCCAACGCCGTGGCGTGATAAGTACTACTGCAAAGCGCAGTCCGGAATGACCGGGCTGCGCTTGCGTTATCGCGGATTATTGTTTTCCGTCGTTATCGTCATTCGCCAATTTGAGGAAGGCCGGGCGGTATTCTTCGAGGAGACGCTGCGCGACGAGGTCGATCTGCTCGTCATCGGTCAGCAGGCGCTGCTTTAAAAGCTCGTAGCGCCGACGCTTTTCTTCCTTTGCAAAGTGGGTTTTGCGGGATTGCTCGGGGCAGTCGGTATAGTTCAAGGTCACGCCTTGAAACTGCTCGCTTGTAAGGTCGAACACGCAGTCGCCGACCGCGTTGAAGCAATGATAATTGCCGTCAGGCAGCGGCACGCCGAGCACCTTCCCGCCGTAAATATCCTGCATCAGAAACGCCGTGATTGAGCATTGCCCGAGCGTCGGATTGTCTTTGCTCCAATCCGCCCGCATGCGCGGCGCGCAGGTCTCCGCCGACCAGACCGATTTCAGCCGATCATAATAATCGCGCGGCGTCAGCCCGTTCGCGTCCCGAATCAAAGCCGTTTCCCAACCGTAAAACATTTGCTTCCTCCCGCTTGTACTGCATTCATTCTATCATATTTGTCCCGTTTGGGAAATGAAAACTTCTCGCTGTCCCATAAAAGGCATTGTGAAAATGATCGAAATATGGTAATATTTATCTGTTAATCGATTATCTACGATTAAGGAGGTCTTCCGAGTGGCACGAAAATCTACGAAAGAAAACAAAACCGTTTATCAGATTCGTCGTGAAGAATTGGGCTTGAGCAGGGAGAGAGCAAGTGAGCTTTTGGAAACGATACCACCGGAAAGAATAGAACGAATTGAAAGCGGAAAGTTTGCAGCATATCCGGATGAAGTGATTGTTATGGCGGAAAAGTATGGCGCGCCGAATCTATGCAATCATTACTGTGCAAACGAATGTGAGATCGGAAAGCAATATGTACCGGAAGTAAAGATGAAGCATCTTTCTCAAATTGTTTTAGAGATGTTGGCTTCTATGAATTCTGTTAAAAAGCAGCAAGACCGCTTAATTGAAATTACTGCCGATGGAAAAATTGAAGCGGACGAAATTGATGATTTTATCCAGATTCAAGAGGAATTGGAACGTATTTCGATAACGGTTGAAGCTTTGCAGTTGTGGGCAGAGAGGAAGCTCGCCTCTGGTGAAATAGATCTGGAAGCGTACAATAAAGCAAAAAAGAAACGGTAACTCTTCTTCGGAAAATCAATAGTATAAAAGATACTGCATTTTCACAATTATTGTAAAAATACCAGGCGGTATTCTACACCTCCTATTATGTAACACGCAGACCCTGCGTGTTATTCTTTTATCAAGAAAAAACGAAGGGGGTGATGAAAAGTGACTGTAAAAGCAAGAATCGTTTCGATCCTACTGATCGAGAAGATCCATCAGCTTCCTGATTACGCGGAACGAATCGGTTTGACGGTTCAATCGGATGAACGCGCAGGCAACGATAAGCAGCAAAAGAAACATGAACGATGAAGGAGGATTTTAGAAACATGACAAAGAATCTTTATCAGGCGAAGATGGAAGAATCCGGGTTGTTAATGAAAACCAAACTGACGCATGAAGACTACATGAATGAATTGCTTGCATTTCAAGAAATGCTCGGGAGCATGGTTTTCAACGATAGAGAGGAACACCGAACTGATGAAATCATCGTTGAATTGGAAAGATCGGCGAGAAGTAAACAGATAGAAAAAGAGCCTCAATTCAGGAAAGGAATTGCAGCACTCCGGCAAATTCACAAAGAGATTTCAATTAGCGTAGCTGGAAAGCACGGTGAAGAAAGAGTTGCAAGAACACTTGAATACGTCACCAGACCATGTTACATATACAGAAATATTTATATTACGGACGGAGAGCGCGAAACTGAACTTGACAATCTCATCCTTACGGAAAACGGCTTGATTATTCTGGAAGTAAAAAATGTAAAGTCAGATATCACCATAAACGAAAACGGACGGATTCTATATGACAATCAGTGTTATCATGACATCTCAATCTGCGATAAGATGCAAGATAAGCGAGACCTGTTGAAAGCTGAGATCGAAAAACGTATGAATGAAAAAGGACTTTACATCCCGGTTACAATTGATAGTTTTGTGGTCTTCTCGACAAAGAGAGGTATTAAGTTTAAGGTAACCGATTTTTGCGGGAAAGAAAAATACTGTAAGAGAGGCCATCTCCCCAATATAATCAATTACTATCATTCGGATAATACCATTTTGAGTGAGGAAATGGAAGAGCTTGACGCTATCATTAATGAGATGGAAACACAAAAAAAGTGCTTTGATTTGAAACTGGATTTCGATCAGATCAGAACGGACATTGCCGGAGCTTTGGAAGCGTGCATGGAAGATACTACCATAGATACTGTCGCTAAAGAGCAAGAAGAGGTGGTAGTAATACAGAAGAACGAAGCAACCCCCATTGTGAATTTCAAGGAGTATCGTCGCAAAAGAGCTAAAAGAATCGGCACGGTTGCACTAGCTTTCACAGCTGCTGCATTGTCTGTTGGTACGGTATTCGCCCTAAAGGATAGAAAATAGTTTTTTTCACAAGGTGTGGAATAAACACCGTCTATTCCACACCTTGTGTCGTGTTCAAAGAGGCCTTTATATTGTACCATATAACCATAGAAACACCGAACAGGTGAAAGAAAGGAGAACAAAACATGAAACACGTATTCAAGGCTCAGAAAATTGGTTGGGCGGGAGAGCAAGAGGGTGTATGGTTTGATTCTGATCAGTATACCAAAGAAGAGGCAACCGCTGAATTTAAGCCCTATGAAGCGATTTCACAAAAAGGTTATCCGTACACCGGCTACGAGTTTGACGGACAGAAATATCACCATTTCACATATCTCGGTGAATTCGAAGATGATGAATGCCCGCACAGTGATGAAGAATACTTTGAGATTTTGGCAAGGCGGTCAAAGTAAAAAGCTTATTGAAGGATAGAGTAAACGTAAAGAGTTAATTGTTTATAAATAAACATAGAAAGGAGAAGGGAAATGACCAGAGATGAGTTGAAGGCTCAAATTGATGAATTGATGAGTCAGTATGCCGATGAAGAAATTGATGGAGAAACTTACTTCCGAAAGATGATGGAGTTAACCACATCAGCCAAAGCAGAAAACAAAGATGACTAAGGCAAAAAGGAGGTAGTAGCAATGAGTTTTCTTCCAGCATTAGCAACAAATCTAAAGAGCTTGTTATCTAAACCAGGTGATAAATTCACTGCAGAGATTACTCCGAAAGGCAATGAGGTTCTTAAACTAGTTACAGGTGGAGTAAAACGTTCTGCGATAAGGTATCCTAAGACAGGAACGGTTGTTGAAACTATTGTGCATAGAGTGTCAAAGTGATAACCAGTATTCAAAGAAAATACGCTAATCAAAACGCTCCCGAACAGGGAGCGTTTCTTGCTGTTCAATGGATCCGATGCACCGGGCGCGGGATACGGGTCCGGGGGAATGAAAACTTCTCGCTGTCCCATTGATGAATCAATGTCTTGTTTTCTCTCAAGACGCATTCATTTTCGCTCTGTTGTCTTGTTTAATAAAGAAATTATACCTTAACGGGTATAATTATATCAATTTACCATTAAAATATACCCGATGTGGTATAAAACCGAAGAAAAGAGTTGACAATATACCCGATAAGGTATAAAATTGATGCATGAAAAACATCGGAGCATTTATCAAAGAAAACAGAAAAGCAGCCGGACTGACGCAGGAGGAATTTGCCGTGCGCGCAGGGCTCGGGCTGCGTTTTGTCCGTGATCTGGAACAGGGCAAAGAGACGGTTCGGATGGACAAGGTCAATCAGGCGCTTGCCATGTTCGGCATGAAGGCGGTGCCGGGAAAGGCGGATGACGAATGAGCGCGTATCGAAAGGCATCTGTCTATGTGCGAGACCGCTTTGCCGGGTTCCTCTCCGAAACGGACAGCGGATATCGGTTCGCGTATGACGCGGAGTATCTGACCTTGCCCGACGCGCAGGCAATTTCTCTGACCCTTCCGCTTCGGGAAGCGCCATATGAATCGAACGTCCTGTTTCCGTTCTTCGACGGACTGATTCCGGAGGGGTGGCTACTGCATATCGTGAGCAAAAACTGGAAGCTGGATCAGAACGATCGCTTCGGGCTGCTTTTGGTTGCTTGCAAGGACTGCATCGGCGCGGTGCGGATCGAGGAGGCGGAACAATGAAGTGCTATTGCTGCGGAAAACCGATTTTGCCGGAGGAAAGCAACTGCGGCTGGCATACGCGCTGCATCCGCAAATTCTTCGGAACGGATACGCTGCCCGAATTGGATTTGAGTGAAGAAGCGCTTGTCTCGTATGTGACGGAATCCGTGTTTAAGGGCCTGACCGTGCCCGGCGTGCAGCGGAAGATGTCGCTGCATCTGGATCAAAAGGAGGCGCCGCGCCTGACGCTGGTTAATTATCCGACCGGTTATATATTGAAGCCGCAGACGCCGGAATACCGCAATCTTCCGGAGGCCGAAGATCTTGCCATGCGAATTGCGGAGACAGCGGGCGTAAAGACCGTGCCGCACGCGCTGCTTCGGATGAATGGACAGCTTGCGTACATCACAAAGCGCATCGATCGGAAGATCACCGGGAAACAGAGACTGCGCGTGCAAAAATACGCAATGGAGGACTTTTGTCAACTGGATGAAAGACTGACCGCAGATAAGTATCGCGGTTCCTATGAGCGCTGTGCGAAGATCGTTTCCCGTCATTCCGTGCGAAGGGGGCTGGATCTGTCCGAGCTGTTTTTGCGATTGGTTGTTTCGTTTGTCACGGGCAATTCGGATATGCATCTCAAGAATTTCTCGCTGATCGAAACAGAACCGGGCAGCGGCGCATTCGTTCTGTCTTCGGCATACGATCTGCTTCCGGTCAATCTGGTGCTGCCGGAGGATCGGGAGGAATTTGCGCTGACGATGAACGGCAAGAAAGCGAATCTTCACCGAAACGATTTTCTGCATTTTACGGAGCAGAGCGGCGTCGGAAGAACGGCAGCGGAAAAGATCATCAAAAAGGTGCTTGCCTCCGAGGAAGAATATCTGACTCTGTGCGACGAATCCTATCTGCCGCAGGATATGAAAGACGCGTTGAAAGAGCTGATCCGCTCGCGCTGTGCGCGGCTGAAATAGAGCATAGTCATCGGCGAACTGAACAGGACAGATTATATTCATAGATAAAGTTTAACCCCTTTTGACTCATCGGACAAAAGGGGTTAAATACTGTTTATATTCGCTTTTCGCCGTAGACCACTTCGCGGATCACGATCTCCTCTGCGCGGGCGCGGATGGTGTTCATTCGGCGGAGCCATTCCATCTGATCGGCGGCTTTCAGGCGTTCGGTAACGCCTTCAGCGGCGGCCAGCTGGGAGACTGTGGCTTCGAGCTGATCCCTTGCCGTGCGGTCGATCTCCAGAAGATGATCGGTCAGTTTGCCAGAGAGGACGAGGACGGTCAGCGTGCCGTCGTGCCGCTGCTCCAAAAAGCGCTTCCGCATCCTGCCGTACTTGCCGATGGGGGTGTCGGGCGCGGGATCGAGGACCAGATTGGGAACCCGGATGTTGCCGACCGTGGTATACGTGACGTTCATTTCGATACCTCCTTCAATGAATCCGATGTACTTCGCGCGGGGGCTGCTTTCGCCGGACGGAAGTATGCGTTCCGAGCAGGATCGGCAGATGAATCTTTGCATACTCCAGCACATCCCTCGCCGCGGAGAACGGACTTCGGTATCAGTTTGCAAAAAACATGCATAATCTCTTGACAAGCGCAATGAGTGATTGCTATAATACAGTTGAGGTTTAACGTTAAACTTCGCGAAAAACAGGGATTTTCAGAACGGAGCAGAAACAGGAGGAAGCCATGAAAAAATATTCAGTCATCTGTGCATTGCTGCTTGCGGCATGTATGTTGTTCTCTGCATGCGGCGGACAGACATCGTCCGATCCGACGGAAGCGCCGCAGATATCGGAAGGTCTGGCAAACGAACTCAACGGTCTGTCGGACGACGTCATCGATGCGGATCTGACCTGTACGATCACGCTCGGCAACTGGCCTCCGGACACCGCAACGGCAGCCGAACTCGCGCTGTTCGAAGGCTACAAGGCGACGATGGAAAAACAGTATCCGAACGTGACCCTCGTGCCGGACTACTATTCCTATTCACTGAGCAACTATGTTCCGATGGCAAAGGGCGGCACCGCGCCGAGCATTTTCCAACCGCCTTTTACAGATCCGCAGCTTCTGATCAGTCAGAACCTGGTCGGCGACGTGACGGATGCGTTGGCAGAAATCGGTGTGCTTGATAAATTCAGTCCGTCCTATGTGGAGATGCTTGCCGATGAGAACGGACGTATCTACGGTCTTCCGCGCGACGGCTATGTGCTCGGCATGCACATCAATATCGAACTGTTCCGTGAAGCCGGACTGATCGACGAAGAGGGACTTCCGATCTATCCGAAGACGCTGCAGGAGCTTGCGGAATACGGACAGATCATTCATGAAAAGACCGGCAAAGCCGGCTTGGTCTTCCCCGCGAGCGAAACCTACGGCGGATGGCTGTTCACGAACATTGCGTGGAACTTCGGCTGCGTCGGTGAAAGCGCGCTGGAATACCAGGATGAAAACGGACGCTGGGTTTGCAACTTTACTTCGCCCGAGTGTGTTGCGGCAATGGAATACATGCGCGATCTCAAATGGAAGTACGACATTCTGAACGCAGATGCGACGACGACCGACTGGGCTGGCGCACATTCCGAGCTCGGCACCGGAGAAGCGGCGATGAACTTTGCCGCTGACGACTCGGTCGATCAGCCGACGTCCAACAAAGGCCTGCCGATCGAAGACTTTGCGCTGATCCCGTTCCCGGCGGGTCCTGCGGGCCGTTATGCGCTTGCGGGCGGCACCTGCTATATGTTTGCGCCGGATATCACGCCCGATCAGGCGCGTGCGCTGATGGCATATCTGAAGATCCTCGGCAAGCTGCCGTTCCTCGATGACGACATCATCGCAGGCATGCGCGCTGATTATGCGGCGAAGAAGGATCGCGGCGCACCCGTTCTGCCCGCGATCAGCGCATGGAACGACGATGAATACAATGCGACGAAGCGCGCAATCATCGACGAATACTGCAACGTGGACATGCGGCTCTATAACGACTTCTTCGACTCGATCTCCGAAGGAACGATCACGCTCAAGGCGGAAGAGCCGGTGTTTGCACAGCAGCTGTACCGTGAACTGACGGCGGTCATCCAGCGCCTGATCACCCGTGAAAATGCGGATGTTCTCAAAGCGCTGCAGTCTGCGCAGGATTCCTTCCAGGAATATTTGGACGACGAAATCAATTCTTAATGACAGGGGAGCACGCCGGCAATCGCTTTTTGTCGGCGTGCTTTTTGGAACCAGACTTTACAGGAAGAGGTATCCGAAGTGAAGAGAACTACCATACAAATCAGAGGACGCGGCAAGCGCACCCAGGCGCTCCGTTCCTGGCTGATCATGCTGCCGGGACTGATCCTGATGACGTTCTTTGTCTGGGAACCGCTGCTCGAAAGCATCCGGATGAGTCTTTACAAGACCGAGAACGTTGAGCTTGTGGAGTTTGTCGGACTCAAGAATTTTATCAGCGTGATCGGAAAAACCAACTTCACGCAGGCATTGATCAACACGTTTGCCTATACATTCTGGTCGCTGGTCATCGGCTTTCTGCTGCCGATCATTTTGGCAATGCTGATCGGGGAAACCGTGCGCGGGAAAGGTCTGTTCCGTACCGCCGCATACCTTCCGAACATACTGCCGGGGCTTGCGGTCATCATCCTGTGGTCAGCGTTTTTCTCCGGCGGGAAGACGGGCGTACTGAACATCCTCATCAGCAAGCTCGGCATTCCGACGCAGACCTACCTGACAAAAGCGAATCTGGTCATCCCGATCATCATTACCGTTGCCACATGGAAGGGAGCTGGCGCGACCGCGCTCATCTATATGGCGGCGATGGCGAGCGTCAACACCGAGCTGTACGAGGCGGCGGCGATCGACGGCGCAAGCGTCTGGCAGCGCATGATTCATATTCTGCTGCCCTCGATCAAAAAGCTGTCGTGGACGATGCTGATCCTGCAGATCATTTCCGTATTCCAGATCATGTATGAACCGATGGTTCTGACCAAAGGCGGACCGGACAACGCGTCGCTTTCACTGATGCAGCTGATGTGGCAATATGCGTTCGGCGGCTCCATGGACTACGGCAAGGCGTCCGCGGTTGCGGTCATTGTAACGGCGATTCTGCTTGTGATGACCCTGATTTATTCCTACTTCAACCGTAAGGAATCCGATTGGGATTGAGAGAGGGGGATGTGAAATGCGTAAAAAGAAATTGCAGCGCACCGGCGTGATCCGGGACTATGATCTGCATTCGATCTCCGTCCGGATCGGATATGCCGTGATCTACATTCTCTGCGGCATCATGGTGATCTTTGCGGTCTTTCCGCTGATCTGGGTCGTGCTGGCGGGGTTTAAGGATCTCAAGGAATTCATGTCCAGTACAAAGATCGCGCCGAACTCGTTCAGCTTTGCGCCGTTTCTGAAAACGTGGTCGCAGCTTGACCTTGCCAGAAACTATCTGAATTCGCTGATCTCCGTCGCAGGCAGCGTCGTCTGCGCTTTGGTGTTCAATGGCCTTTTAGGCTACGGTCTGGCGATTCTGAAGCCGAAGGGCTCCGGCATCGTCAAGAAGCTCGTCATGTTTTCGCTGCTCGTTCCAGCAACGATCAGCATCGTGCCGCTGTTCATGAACATCCAGCGACTCGGCATGGGCAACAGCTTCCTGCCGCTCTGGCTGTCCTACGGCGCGAACGCCATGTACGTCGTGCTGTTTATCCAGTTCTTTGAATCTCTGCCGAAGGAGATGATCGAGGCAAGCCGCATCGACGGATGCACACCGCTGCAGACGTTTTTCCACATCGTTCTGCCGCTTTCAAGGCCCATTGTCGCGGTGGTCGCTATCTTTGCGATCAACGCTTCCTGGTCGGACTTTTTGCTGCCGTACCTTGTTTTGCGCGGGGGACAGCTGCAGACCGTTATGGTGCGGTTGTTTGTATTCAGCACCGAACAGACAGTCAACGCCGATACCATGATGCGCTCGGTCGTTTTCACAATGATCCCGCCGATCATCCTGTTCGCGATTTTCCAGAAGCAGCTGACGGAAAACAACGTTTCCGTAGGCGTCAAAGGTTAATGTATGCATGAAACGGAAGTGAGGATCCTGTGGCGAAAGTAGCAAACATTCATTATTCGGTCGATCCGTGGAAAATCACGGAAAACGGCTTTGACGCAAACTATTCCCGCGTCGGGGAATCGGTCTTTTCGCTCGGCAACGAGAGCATCGGCGTACGCGGCTGTTTCGACGAGGGGGGCAGCGTCGACAGTCTGCGCGGCGCCTATATCAACGGCGTATACGATCTTGCGGACATCGATCGCTCTTACCGCGGTATCGTTGAGAAAGTACACTTCATGATCCCCGCCGCAGACTGGCTCGACACCGCGATCTCGCTTGACAGTGAAACGCTGGATCTCGGACGGATCAGGTATCGGGATTTTGTACGGGAACTCGATATGAGAACCGGCACGCTGACCCGCAGTTTTATCTGGGAAACGGTCGGCGGAAAAGAATTGAAACTGACCTTCATACGCTTTCTGGATATGGTGCACCGGGAGCGTGCGTATCAGCGCATTACACTCGAAGCCCTGAACTTCTCCGGCCCGGTCGAGATCCAGAGCGGACTGTCGTTTCAGGCAGTACACGAGGGACGGAAAACCTGTTTCTGGCGCGGGCCGCGATGCGAAGCGGATAAAAACCGCATTGCGATGCAGGCAGAAACGCTCCGGTCGGAACAGGAGGTTTTTGTCGGGGCGGCGATCGACTTTAAGAATGCGGAAATCGTGTCCGGCGAAAAATCGGCGCGGCTTTGCGCGACTGTTTCGCTGAAAGAGGGGGAACCGTATTCCGTCGAAAAGCGGGTCGTCATTCTGTTTGACGGCAGCAAGCAGGATACGCTGTGGGAAAGCGGCGAGAACGCGCTGCGTGAGATCGAGCGGGTTTCTTTTGAAGACGCCGCCGCCGCACAGGCCGCTTATTGGAACGCATACTGGTCGGTATCGGACATCGTGATTGAGCCGGCGGACGGGAACGAAAATACGGTCGCTCAGGAACAGCAGGGAATTCGCTTCTGCAGTTTTCAGTTGGCGCAGACATACAACGGCGGGAGCATGCGGCATAACATCGGCGCGAAAGGACTGACCGGCGAAGCGTACAACGGACACGCGTTCTGGGACACGGAATCGTGCTGTCTCCCGTTCTATCTGTTTACCAACCCGGATGCGGCGAAAGATCTGCTGCTGTTTCGTTACCACACGCTTCCGATGGCAAAGAATCGCGCAAAAATGCTTGACTGCCGCGGCGCATGCTATCCGATCGCGACGTTGAACGGTGACGAAGCGTGCCCGCTCTGGCAGCACGCAAGTCTGCAGCTGCAGCCGAGCACGGCCGTTGCCTACGGGATCTGGCATTATGTCAGGATCACGGAAGATCGGGAATTTCTGTATCGGTACGGCGCGGAGATGCTTGTCGAGATCGCACGGTTTCTGGAAAGCCGCGTCGCGCTCGGCAGCCGTACGAAACAGTACGGATTTTACGGCGTGATGGGACCGGACGAATTCCATCTGATGGTCAACAACAACGCCTATACGAACTATATGGGAATGCGCACGCTCCGCTATGCCGCGGAAGCGCTGGATGAACTGAGGGAACACGCGCCGGATTGTTATGAAGCGCTCTGTGAAAAAACGAGTGTGACCAAAGCGGAAGCCGGGCGATGGAGAAGCATTGCGGACAATATGTATCTGCCGATTTGCAAAGACGGACTGATCGAGCAGCATGACGGATTCTTCGACCTGCCGCATACCGACGTCGATGCGATCCCGGTCACCGAATTTCCGCTGTATGCGCACTGGTCGTACGACCGCATCTATCGCACGGATATGATCAAGCAGCCGGACGTGCTGATGATGCTTTACCTGTACAACTCGTCGTTCTCCGAAGCGGTCAAACGCAGGAACTACGACTATTATCAGCCGCGCACGATCCATGAATCGTCGCTCTCTCCCGCGATCCATTCCATTCTCGCAGCGGAACTCGGACAGATGAAAGAGGCGATGGACCTCTTCGGCTTTGCGACGCGGCTCGATCTCGATGATTACAACCGCAACACGCGCGAAGGTCTGCATATCACGAGCATCGCCATGGCGTGGGCGAATATCGTTTACGGCTTTGCGGGACTTCGAAGCGACGGCGATCTGCTGCGTTTTGCGCCGCGCCTTCCGGATCGGTGGAAAACGCTGCGGTTTTCGCTGACCTATCGCGGGCGCGTAATCGATGTGCAAATGGCACGCGACGCAACCGTCTTCCGCCTCTCGGCAGGAGAACCGCTTGCGGTCCGCGTCTATGACGGGATCGTTACGCTGACGGAACGCAATGTGTCAATCCCCGCGAACAAGCAATCATAACGGACGGAAGAAACGAATGATCCATACATGCAATAAAGGAGGAAAAACCGCATGTCGGAAGTAATACTGAAGAATCTCAAGAAGGTGTACGACAACAAGGTGACCGCGGTTCACGACGTGAACCTCGAGATCGAGGACAAGGAATTTATCGTGCTCGTCGGTCCGTCCGGCTGCGGGAAATCCACGACGCTCCGCATGGTGGCGGGTCTTGAAGAAATCAGCGACGGCGAACTGTACATCGACGGCAAGCTCGTGAACGACGTTGCGCCGAAAGACAGAGACATCGCGATGGTCTTCCAGAGCTACGCGCTGTATCCGCACATGACGGTCTATGAGAACATGGCGTTCGCGCTGAAGCTTCGCAAGGTCCCGAAAAAGGAGATCGACAAAAAGGTGCGTGAGGTCGCGGCGATCCTTGACATCACGGAGTATCTGCGCCGTAAGCCGAAGGCGCTGTCCGGCGGTCAGAGACAGCGTGTCGCGATCGGCAGAGCGATGGTCCGCGACCCGAAGGTGTTCCTGATGGACGAACCGCTTTCGAACCTCGACGCAAAGCTTCGTAACCAGATGCGCGCGGAGATCATCAAACTCCGGAAGCGCATCAACACGACGTTCATGTACGTCACGCACGACCAGACCGAGGCAATGACGCTCGGCGACCGCATTGTGATCATGAAGGACGGTCTTGTGAACCAGATCGGCACGCCGCAGGAAGTGTTCAACAAGCCTGTCAATCTGTTCGTCGCGGGCTTCATCGGCATGCCGGTGATGAACTTCTTCGATAACTGCAAGCTGCTCTGCGAAAACGGCTTGTATTACGCGGAGATTCGCGGCGTGCGCTTTGAACTGTCCGCGTTCCAACAGAAGGCGCTGAAAGAGAAGAACGCACAGCCCTGCGACATCGTGGCGGGCATCCGTCCGCAGCACATCTCGGTCGGCGAAGGCGAACTGAAAGCCGAAATCGAAGTTTCCGAGATGATGGGCAGCGAATACAACATCCACGCAAAGTCCGGCGACGACGAGGTCGTCATGGTCATCCCGACGGTCGGATTGGAAACCGACGTTTCGATGGGCGCGACGGTCAGTTTCACCACGCAGCCGGAGCTCATTCAGCTCTTCGACAAGGAGACCGGCAACAACTTGATCTGGTTCGATGCCGACTCCGCCGAAAAGAACGCGCCTGTCTGCAAAAAGTACGAATAACAGACGAAAAGTACGATGAAGGACAGCATCTTTGTAAAAACCGGATACGATCCCGAAACCGTCGTACAGGACGGCAACCGGTTTCTGCTGGCGAACGGGTACCTCGGCATTCGCGGAACGGTGGAAGAGGCGGACAGCTCTGCGTTGCCTGCGGTAAATCTTGCGGGGCTCTACGACCGGTATGAAAACCGTTGGCGTGAACCCGTCAACGCGCCGATGGGACTTTTTGCAAAGCTGATTTTGAACGATCGCTCGATGGCGATCGGGGAGACCGAACCCGCATCGCATACCCTTTCGATCGACTTTCGGCAAGGCGTCTTTTCACGGGAAACGGACTTCGGCGCCGTCGTGTTGTATTCCGAACGGATCGCGTCGCTGATGGCGCCGCATCTTCTGGCGGCAAAGCTGTCGCTGCACTTTCGGGAGCGCGGAGAGGCCGTTCTTACCACCGGTATTTCAACCGATCTTTGGGATCTCAACGGTCCGCATCTAAACGATTACCGATATAGGACCGGGGAAACGCTTCTGTGCGAATCCGTCACAGGGGAACTGAGGATCCCTGTTGCGGTCGCGCAGACGGCGTCCGCTGATTTTCCTGCAGAAGAGACCTTTCGTGTGACAGACAAAGGCGTGTTCCGCGATCTGCGCTTTTCGGTAAGCGAGGGCGAAACGGTCACTGTTTCAATCTTCTCTGCCGTTTATACGGGACAGGACGTCCCGTCACCCGCCGAAAGCGCCGCTGCGCTTTGCAATCGGGCAAAAGCTTCCGGGTATTCTCTGTGTCTGCAGGCGCATACCGGGGCATGGGACGAGGTCTGGAAACGCTGCGGCGTCGATCTGGACGGAGACGCTTCCGCCGCGCTTGCGCTTACGGCAAGCCAGTATTATCTCAACAGCATCGCTCCGCGTCACGCCGGCAATCTCTCCATTCCCGCGCGCGGACTTTCCGGTCAGACCTATAAAGGCGCCGTGTTCTGGGATTCGGAGATTTTCCTGTTCCCGATGTTCGTCTATACGCAGCCGGAAATCGCGGCGTCACTTCTGCGCTATCGGATCGAAACGCTTCCGGGCGCGCGGAAAAAGGCGCGGGAATACGGATATCGCGGCGCGTTCTATGCCTGGGAGAGCCAGGAAGGCGGCGCGGAGGGCTGCACGGACTTCAACGTCGTCGACGTGTTTACACACCGACCCGTCCGGACGTATTTTCGCGACAAACAGATCCATATCAGCGGCGATATCGCCTATGCGCTGTGGGAATACTGGCGCATCACGGGGGATCCGGCGCTCCTTCTGGAGGGCGGCGCGGAGGTCATTCTGGAATGCGCACGATTTTATCTCAGCCGCGCAAACCTGCATTTGGACAGTGACTTGATCGACTTTGCCGACGTGATCGGACCGGATGAGTACCATGAGCGCGTGACAAACAACGCCTTTACGAATCGGATCATTCGGTATTGCTGGGAGAACGCGCTTCGCCTTCCGGAGATCTTTTCCGAAGAACCGGAACGGTTTTCGAAACTCCTCGACCGGCTCGACTATCACGCGGACTGGGCGCGTCTTAAAAATGCGGTCGAACGACTGAGCAGCCCGCGTGTACGAAACGGCGTCACGGAGCAGTTTCAGGGGTATTTCGATCTTGAAGACGCTTCGCTGGAAACGGTGCGGACACGGCTCTGTGACCCTCGTGAATATTGGGGCGGCGATCACGGCGTCGCGGGGTCGACGCAGATCATCAAGCAGGCGGACGTGATCACGCTGATCGCGCTGTTTCCGGAGGATTTCACGGACGAGGCGGTCGCCGCAAACTGGGCATATTACGAGCCGCGCACGGAACACGGTTCCA
>JBGUWL010000136.1:0-3529 GCA_045221075.1 Acutalibacteraceae bacterium | reverse complement strand
GCAAATACGGCGTACATATCAATCAGAGAGCCGCCGATCCGGGGCCTTTCTGTCTTGTGACAGCCCAAACTTAACCCGGCCCGGCGGTTCTCTCCATTGTGGATTGAAATGGAATAAAACAGTCTCCCTGCTTCTGGTCATCGTGACCAGAGGTGGGGCAAGGTCAAAGGGCGGCGCTTCTCAGCGCCGCCTTTCAGCGTTTCCCCACAGGACAACGGGAGACTGATGGTACAAACGATTGTGACTTGTGAGGAGGTACTATATGCCAAAAGCTGATGCCGTCTTTGCAATTGACGGCTATGAAGTGTCGGCCACCTTTGCCGAAAAGCGAAACCAGGCAGCCCTGAGTCAAGTGAAACAGATCCTGCTTTCATCTTTTGCGAACAACGCTTCTAAAGCGAGGCCCGTGGACATCCTTGCATTATCGCCCCAGCGGAGCGATAATGTAGATGGTGGTAGACACTATGTACCTTGACAATTTCATACTTCTGACGTATTGATCCGCGCTCTCAATTTGACTGATACGAATTGAGAAAGGACGGATCATTACATGGAAAATCAAGTTATTATAGGAAATCGGGTCGATTGCTTATATAGAGTGTCCACCGACAAGCAGGTGGACTACAACGACAACAGCCAAGCCGACATTCCCATGCAGCGCAAGGAATGTCATCGCTTTTGCGAGAAAATGGGCTGGACGATTGTGCATGAAGAACAGGAGGACGGTGTTTCCGGCCACAAGGTACGGGCTGAAAACCGGGACAAGCTCCAAATTATCAAGGAACGCGCCAAGCAGGGCAAGTTTGATATTCTGCTTGTTTTTATGTTTGACCGCATCGGGCGCATTGCTGACGAAACGCCGTTTGTTGTGGAATGGTTTGTAAAGAACGGCATCCGGGTATGGAGCACCCAAGAGGGCGAACAGCGGTTTGACAATCACACCGACAAACTTACCAACTATATCCGCTTCTGGCAGGCGGACGGCGAAAGCGAGAAAACCTCTATCCGCACGAAAACAGCGTTGGGCCAGCTTGTAGAGGAGGGCGGCTTTAAGGGCGGCAATGCCCCCTATGGTTACGACCTTGTAAAAAGTGGACGCCTGAACAAGCGCAAGCATGAGCTTTACGAGCTGGTCATCAATGAGGCCGAAGCCGCTGTTGTCCGCACAGTCTTTGATAAGTATGTGCATGAGGGGTTCGGCGCACAACGGATCGCAACCTACCTGAACAATCTCGGCTACCGGGCAAGGACAGGTAAAATGTGGCACCACGCCAGCATCCGTGGCATGATCTGCAACCTGACCTATACGGGCGTTCTGCGGTGCGGCGCAAGTCGTTCTCAGGTGCTCCCGCATTTGCAGATTATCGAGCCTGAGCTATTTGAAGCCGCCCAAACTATACGGACAAGCCGGGCCAATGCCGCCGAAGCGGAACGCACAGTCCCAATGAACACAAGGGGCAATTCGCTTCTTGCCGGGAACGTCTTTTGCGGCCATTGTGGGGCGCGTTTGTCCCTTACTACTAACGGCAAGGCTTATCCCTGCAAAGACGATCCAAACCGCGTTGTAAAGCGGGTACGGTATATCTGTTATGGAAAAACCCGCAAGCAGACCGAGTGCGACGGGCAGACGGGCTACACGGCGCATATTCTGGACGGCATTATTGATAAGATTGTGCGCCAGATATTTGAGCGTATGAAAGCGATTCCCAAAAGCGAGATCGTCAATGCCCGGTATCGTGAAAAGATGGAAGAACGAAAAATCCGGCTCCGCAGCGTAAAGGCTGATTATACCAAGGCTGCTGTCGAGCTGGACACCCTGAAAGCAGAAGTAATTAAGGCAATCCACGGCGAAAGCGTATTCCCCAAGGAACTGCTTGCTTCTCTAATCTCTGAGGCCGAGGCCAAATGCCGGGAATTGCAAGTGGCCTTTGAACAGGCCCAAGCCGACTATGATGAGGGGCAGACGGTTCTGCAATCTCTGAACGCTCAATACGATGATATTATTTCGTGGGCTGAAATGTATGACACCGCCAGCATGGAGGCCAAGAAGATGATCGTCAACTGCCTGATCAACAGGGTGGAAGTCTATCGGGACTACAAACTGCACATTGACTTTAATATTGATCTGGAGCAGTTCAGCGTGGGCATGGACATTGTGGAAATCGCCGCATAAAGCAAAAAACCCGTTTCTTTACAGAAACGAGTTTTTTGTGCTTCTTCTTGAAGATGGTGGAGATAAGCGGGATCGAACCGCTGACCTCTTGAATGCCATTCAAGCGCTCTCCCAGCTGAGCTATACCCCCAGATGTGAAGAAGCAAGATATAAAGTTTTGATTGCTTAGGAGCAGGGGTATGTAACCGCTTAGCTCACGCTCCCAGCTGAGCTATACCCCCGAAAGAGCATGTTTTTTGTTGATTTGTAAGGGTTCTTGCTTCAAGTAGCTCACTCAAACAGGGGGCTGGTTAAATACGGTGTGCGCTCCCAGCTGAGCTATACCCCCGAATAGAGGGGTGTGATGTATACAGTTTTAAGGGTTTTGCTGTTTCGGTGCGTTCTCAACATGGGGGTGCGTTCTTAATGGGTAGTGCTCCCAGCTGAGCTATACCCCCATGAGCGAAGATATAATAGCAAAAACTGTTGGGATTGTCAAGAGGGTTTCCCGACTTTTTTTGCCGCCCCCGCCATGACAACGCCCAACGGATTAAATATAGTATAACACGAACGATTCGTCAAGTGCTGCCTCGCATTTTTCTGGCTGATTTGCACAAAACCGTCGCTTTTCACAAGTTTGCTTTGTAAATTTTATACAAGGTTGCTACTGGACAAGAGCTTGGGGATTTGCTATATTATAGCCAGAAAGGATGAGTCCAATGTACAGGTAACGAGGCCCGAACTTCAAAAGAAGGAAAGGGGCCACGAAGACCGGGGATCATACAGAGGGAACGTTCCGGCACATAGCTATCCCGCTTACGGGAATATCGGAAAGCGATTTTGAAGATGACGCCTGAGAGTAGAGTCCTGAGATGACACGGTCGCATTCTAACGAAAGAGAGGTAACCAGTATGTTAGATATCAAGAATTCAGAGAAGTAACCCTTGGCTGTGCGAAAACCGGGTGTGCAGTCAAGGGTTACTTCTTTTTTATACGGTACGGGGCGGCGCAGGCCGTTCTTTTTTTATGCCTATCGCGCCCTTACAGGGGCCAGGTGGGCAGCCAGTGCATGATTTTTGTGGCGGTGGCGTTGTCCACCGGTTTCCCGCTGAGGCCTGGAAAGAACAGAATGAACAGCAGCAGGCTCGCGCAGGTGAAGGGCACTGCGTAGTGCAGCCAATTCCGCCGGTTGTCCCGCAGCAGGCTGAACACATAGCACAGCGCCAGCACCAGGAACACCGTGGCCGGGAAATAGTGATACTCAAAGGTGAGCCGACGGATGAAGATCCAGGGAAGCAGCTGGGCCAGGTAGCCGATCAGGATGAAGGCCGCCTTGCGGTCCCGGCGGAAGATGGCCGTATAGATCAGCACAAAGAG
>JBGUWL010000135.1:0-3188 GCA_045221075.1 Acutalibacteraceae bacterium | reverse complement strand
CCTTTTCGGCCTTAGCGGGAGCAGCTTTCTTCTCCTCGACCTTTTCGGTCTTAGCGGGAGCAGCCTTCTTCTCCTCAACCTTTTCGGTCTTAGCGGGAGCAGCCTTCTTCTCCTCGGCCTTCTCAGCCTTAGCGGGAGCAGCCTTCTTCTCTTCGGCCTTTTCGGTCTTAGCGGGAGCAGCTTTCTTCTCTTCGGCCTTTTCGGTCTTAGCGGGAGCAGCCTTCTTCTCCTCGACCTTTTCGGCCTTAGCGGGAGCAGCTTTCTTCTCCTCGACCTTTTCGGTCTTGGCGGGAGCAGTTTTCTTCTCCTCGGGCTTTTCGGTCTTTACGGGAGCAGCCTTCTTCTCCTCGGGCTTTTCGGCCTTAGCGGGAGCAGCCTTCTTGGGAGCGGCCTTCTTTACATAGGTGTCAAGACCCTCGCAATCGGAAAGGAAGGACTTGATCTTTTCATAGATCTTATCAACGCCGCCCTTTGAGTCGCTCTCAATGTTAAGGGGCATTATGGGATCGTGTACGCTGAGACGGAGCAGGAACCATCCGTCACCGTTGTTCTTGTCGAATGATACCCTGATACCCTCATAGTTGTCATCTGCAACAATAAAGTCCTTCTGCTTTGCGGCATACTTTGTAAGATCGTCAATGACCTTCTGTCCGTAGGTGCGGAAATCCTTTTCGGTGATCTTTATGCGGATCTCTTTGCTTTCAACGGGTTCCTTAAGACCTGCAATGAGTGAATCAAGGGTCTTGCCCTCCATTCTGAGCTGAGCAGCCTTGATTATGATACGGGTAATAAGGTAAGCTCCGTCATCAAGGAAGTAATTCTCTCTCATTGCGGCATGACCTGAGGTCTCGATAGCCAGGGGGCAGTTGACCTTCTTTTCATTCTGGCTGACAGCCTCGTCAATGACGTTCTTGTATCCTCTCTTGAATCTGAGGTGTTTGCCGCCCAGATCCTTCTCAATGAACTCCTTAAGTCCGCTGGAGGTGATGGAATCGGTGACGATAAGTCCGCCGTCGTTGTTTTCCAGGGCTATGGCAGCGGCAAGAGCCACCAGTCTGTTGCGGTTGATCTCTTTTCCGTTGCTGTCAACAGCACCGCAGCGGTCAACGTCGGTGTCAAAAATAACGCCGAAATCAGCGCCTGCAGCCTTGACTGCGGCGGTGACTGCTTCCATTGCGGTCTTGTCCTCGGGGTTCGGGATATGGTTGGGGAACATACCGTCGGGCTCAAGGAACTGGCTGCCTCTTACGTCTGCGCCCAGAGCTTCAAGCACGCTGGTGGCATAGAATCCGCCCACGCCGTTGCCGGCGTCAACAACGATCTTAAAGCCCTTGAGGGGATGATGATAATCGTTTTTGTCGTTGATCTTTTCCTTTATCATCTCACGCAGGTTGCCTGCATAGTAGGTCATATAGTCGTTCTCTACCAGAGAACCCTCTTCGCTTTCTGCAGGAGCGTCTCCGTTCTGAGCGTACTCCAGAATGGAGGTGATGTTCTCACTTTCAAGTCCGCCGGTGCGGGTGAAGAACTTAAGGCCGTTTCTGTAATAGGGGTGGTGGCTTGCGGTAAGCTGAACGGCGCCGTCACAGCCCAGCTCAACTGTGGTCATGAACATTGCGGGAGTTGAGCAAAGGTCGCAGTCAACAACAAAGCAGCCTGCCCTGAACAGTGCTTTTTTTGCGGCCTCGGCAAACTGTTTGCCGGTGATGCGGGAATCCCTTCCCACGGATACCTTGAGCTCAGGTGAGGTCTTGCCGGTCTTTTTGCAAAGCCACAGAACAAAGCCGTTTACGATAGCGGTAACGGTGTCATCGGTCAGGTTAACGTCATAGCCGGCGCCTTCAACGGCGACGCCTCTGATGTCGGTGCCGCTTTTCAGCGCGCTCCAGAATTCGTTTAACATAAAGAACACTCCTTTTTGTTGATAGGTATATTCAAAATTCAAAATATGAATAATGATCCTTGAGAACAGTTCCGGCGGTCCGTCACACTCTATGTATGAGAATATCCGTGACCGGAGGGCATACTGCCGACATCTGTGAAGAAGCGGCGGAATTGTCAGTAATCAGGGAAACGGCCTTCTGAAACAGTCCGGGGACCAGTACGAAGACCACAAGGGCGATGATGACCAGCAGTATCACAGCAATCACAATGATCCCTATTATCAGCGCCTTTGATGATCCGCTTTTCTGCTGAGACGCAGGCGAAGAGGAAGGCTGTGACTGCATCGGCATGGACTGACCGCTTTCATAGGGAGATCCGGAACCGGGAACAGCCGTGCCGGGTGTTCCGGAGTCTGTCGTTCCGGCGGTGGGTGCCGCATAGCCCGGAACATAGTTGGGCGAATTGATATCCGCCGTATTTGGCGGTATCTCCTGCTTCGGCGCGATATGTTCATATCCTGCCCGCATCTGAGGCGGAGGAGGGGGAACGCTTCCATGCCGGCCGTAATCATCGCCGCTGCCGCCGGCTGTCAGGTTAGCGGGAGGAGGCGGTACCGTTTCACCGGAATGGTCGGAATAAATGTCTGGTGCGGCGTTATGCGGACTGACGACTGCCTTCGGGAGCGAACCGCCGCCGCCGGCCATAAGCTCAGGCGGGGGAGGAGGGACATTAAAGGCGTCCTCGCCGTACAGACTCTGTTTGCATTTGGGGCATACGCCGTAAAAATCGTCAAACCAATGCCGACAATTGGGGCAGCATACCATCATAGACATCACATATCCTTTCGGGTATTATTTTATGCCGTTGTCAAAAGCATACTCGCTGTCGGTTTTTGTAAGGGTAGCGGGAACATCGTTGAAGGTCAGTACCAGCTTGTCGCCCTCGAAGCTGTATTTCAGCTCGTTGCTGTTGTTTTCGATGGAACCGTCGGCTCCGGCAATGTTGAACACACATTTGCCGTTTCCTGCGGTGTAGCACCCGTTGCACAAATAATCACGGTAGGTTATCTGATATGTGTTGTCGTCATAGAAAGCAAAGGTATAGTCATAGTTTGAATTGTCGTCAGTATACAGCCAGATGCCCGTAAGCTTGCTGTCTGTGTTTTCAGACTCAAAGTGCTTTAAGGGTGTCGAGTATGATCTGTCGCTGTAAAAGTTGATAATATAGTAGCGAACGCCCTTTTCTTCAATATAATCTGCGGCGGCCTGTTTGGTTTTTACCTGTTCTTCGTCCTGAGTGGCGAT
>JBGUWL010000134.1:0-1585 GCA_045221075.1 Acutalibacteraceae bacterium | reverse complement strand
GTGCGATCAGGTTGAATTCCAGGATGTTATCGGGCGCTCGCACGAGAAGGACCTCAAATATCCCGTCATCAAGTTTGACATCAGGTCCCGTGATACCTTTTATGCCCCCGACGGAATCCGAATTGGTAACAAGTCCCACAAGGAAATTATCCGAGATCACGTTATCGTCATAAGTGATCCGAAGGGGAATGGATCTTATTGACGGAAGCCTCTTTACCGCTTCGGCAAGATAAGCGGTGTACCCGAATATGTTTTTCATGTTCTGATCCGTCTCATACGTAACGTCGGTAAACAGACCAAACGCGGCAACATATACGAAATACCTTGAATTAAACTTCCCCAGGTCACATCTGAACAGGTTGTCGGATACTGCTGTCTGCGCCGCTCTCCTGATGCTCTTGGGTATCCCGATGCTCCGGCCGAAATCATTGGTCGAGCCGGTGGGAAGATAGCCGATAGGCATCTTAGCATCTGCCGCCATTACACCCGTCACTATCTCATCAAGTGTCCCGTCTCCGCCTGCGCAGACGATCCTGTCAAAACGTTCACACCACTGTCTGGCCACAACTTCCCCGTCTCCGTGACATTTCGTGGGATAAACCGTGACCCTGTATCCTCCGTTTGTGAATATATCCACTATATCTCCGAGATGAGTTCCGATACTTCCTTTTCCTGCCCTCGGATTATATATGAACAAAAGATCCTTCATAATGTCTAAAATTTTAGCACACAAGGTGCCCAAAAACAATAATATGCGCACATAGTCGATTATGGTATAATACGTGTGAAAATCATGATACCGGTAACGGTTTTAATGTGGAAGGAGTAATGATATGGGAGGATTGATTTTTCTTCTGATAGTATTTGTTATCATCCTGGTATTCTGCATCAGATGCATCTGCATTGTTCCGCAGGCCAACGCATGGGTTGTTGAATTCCTGGGAAAATACCATTGTTCATGGGCTGCAGGCCTTCACTTCAAGGTTCCTTTTTTTTACAGGATCGTTAAAAAGGTTTCTCTGAAGGAACAGGTTGCCGACTTTGAGCCCCAGCCCGTTATCACCAAGGATAACGTTACGATGATGGTCGACTCGGTCGTATTCTTTTCCGTGTTCGATGCGAAGCTCTTCACATACGGTGTCGAGCGTCCCATCGCAGCAATAGAAAACCTCTCCGCAACGACTCTTCGTAACATAATCGGAAGCATGACACTCGACGAGACTCTGACAAGCCGCGACGACATCAACTCACAGATCACGGTCATCCTTGATGAAGCGACCGATAAGTGGGGTATCAAGGTAAGCCGTGTCGAGGTCAAGAACATCATGCCTCCTCAGTCCATACAGGATGCGATGGAAAAGCAGATGCGTGCAGAGCGTGAAAAGCGTGAAGCGATCCTTACCGCCGAAGGTAAGAAACAGTCCGCCATCACGCTTGCCGAAGGTGAAAAGCAGGCTGCTATCCTGCGCGCGGAAGCGGTTAAGGAACAGCGTATTCGTGAAGCGGAAGGTGAGGCTGAAGCTCTCCTTGCCGTTCAGAAAGCAAAAGCTGAAGGTATCAGACTGATCAACGAAGCGAACCCGAC
>JBGUWL010000133.1:0-24056 GCA_045221075.1 Acutalibacteraceae bacterium | reverse complement strand
CCGTTAAGATAGTATACAGCGCCCTTTGTACCGATAGTCTCTCTGTTTTCATCAAGGATGAATTCCCTGTAGCCCTGATATGCCTTTGGAGAGCAGCCGCGTCCGGTTTCTCTGGGAAGATAGGGGACATTGAATTGCTTATCATAATAATCATAGCCGGTCTGATAGGTGGTCCTATATATACAGGAAGCAAGAATATCAACTCCCGAATAGTTTTTCCGGGTAAACGCCGAATATCCGTATTGGTCTCCGTTGTCGGTATAATTATAGTTTATAAATCTGTCATCCCATGATGTTCCGTCCATCCATCCGCTGGATGGATAGCTGCTGGAGCTATAATAGTGAGAAATATCGTTTGCGTCAGAGTGCTTCTTCCAGAAGAAGAGGGAGGCAAAGTGCTTTTTGGTGGTTTCTCCGGCATTCAGAGATCTTTCACAATACAGGTCTATCCTGTAAAGACCTCCGTAGTAAATGCCTGTATAATTTGCGTTATCGGGGAGGTACTCGCACCGCATCTCAAACTTTGCATAGCCCGAGGTGTGGTGTGTTACCGGGTCTTCTATGTTGCTGAGAGAAGCCGTAGAGAGCTTTTTGAGATAGCGCCCGCCGCCTTCGCTCTTTGAGTCACAGTCGGAAAGGTCGAGAGCGTTGTTCCAGCCGATGTGATCCCAGTCATTATAATCAAGGTCCTCAAAGCTTGGCAGCCGGTCCTGATAGGACACATCTATCCAGATGTTCTGTTCACCGTTCTGGGCGTCCATCATATTTGCCGTGCTTATCCACATTGTAATGGGATGATAGGAGCTTCCCATGCAATTATGGAAGGGGCTTTCCTGGTCGAAGTCCACATAATCCTGCTGAGTATAACCCGAAGGAAGCGTTATATCGTCCGACAGGTAATAGTACGGGACATTATCCACAGGGGCGCCGTTCCCGTCTGTATCCGTCAGAGAAGGCTGGTTATACACCACCTTCATACCCTCGTTAAGACCTATACCGTTATGTTCGTTGTTGTTTCTGTCCGTATATACAGACTTAAGCTCCTCCAGCTCCCAGATCTTGTCATCGTTGTTTGTACGTGCGAACACCGGAGATTTAAGGGAGGTCTCTGCGGTGCTTGTAAGGTTTTGCTGTTTGCGGTCATAGGACTGAGTTTCAGGGTTATATCTTTGGGTATCTCCGGAAATAGTCGTTATCCTGACGGCTTCAAGCACGGCGGAAGGACGGAAGCTTTCGGGGATGGCATTTATATAGATAATATTCTTATGGACACCGTCCTCGGCTGTAACAACTCCGAAAAGCTTTGAGTAGGTTTTCTTCATGACGTCTTCGGGATGCTCCGGGTCGTAGGGGATAGCAATAAACCAGTCATCCGGGTCATCGGACCATTTGTCTGTTTCCGAAAGCTTGGATTCAAGGTTATATGAGCGCAGCCACATGGCTTCCGGACCCAATTCTTCATCTTCCTCTGCAAAGCCGTCATAATCAAGCTCGCTTTTGCTTACCAAAAGGGAATTTTTCTTTTTGGAAAAGACGGTGTTTTCCATGTCAAAACGGAGGTACAGCTTATTGTTGGTATCTACGGCTTCTCCGTCGGGAGACGTTCTTGCAGATGATGTATCAAGGTCGTCTGTGGAGAAATAGCAGACGATGTTTGTGTACAGGATATTATCATTTGCGACAATGGTTATACCGTCGGTATCTCTTTCCACAAGAGTGGAATCGCTGATGGGATAGTCAAAATTGTACGCAGGATCCATCTTTATGTACGACGAAAAGTCTTTGAATATCTGATACTCATTTATTGCGCTGTTTTTGTAATAATAGCATGTCTGCAGCTTTGCGTCATATATTTCTGCCATGGAGCTGACCGATACCTGCTGAGCACTCTGACCAAGGGTATTGTTTATGGTCTGCCCCTTTTCGTTGAGCACCTCGTCGTTTGTGGTCCTGCATCCGAAGCGGAATTCGCCTTCCACCCTGCTGCCGTTTGGAATAAACGAGTCCTGCTGTCGAGGGATGTCATCTATGCCCGTTTCCGGGGGAATGGCGTCAACGACAACATAGGCTCCCGGTACATCCCCGAAGCGGTCCTGCATATAGTTAAGAAGAGAGGGGGAGAGCCTGTCGGCGTCCTGATATACAAGGCCGTTGTCTGCGTTGGTATCCCCGCCGGTAACCTCGTCAAGAAGCTTCCTGCGGAACATGAAATCAGCATAGAACAGTCCCTCGGTGTTTTCGTTTCTCTCGTATCCCGGATACTTGTCGAGAGAACGGTCTTTACAGGCCCGAAATAATCGTTTGAAGAAGCAACGTCGGGGTAGAAGGTATAGTTGTCTTCGCCGCTGTTTGCTGCAGTGGGAGTCCGTCCCACAAGGGGCCAATGATCGGTGCCGGTGTTTCTGTAGTCGGCTATGTCAACAACTCCGGAAAAAGAGTATTCATTACTCCTGTTATAAGGACCGCCGGCATACGCTCCGATAAAGACATAGTCTGAGTCCTTCGGAGTCACCGTGCTTATCTTGCCGAAATTGATCCCATATTTTACCTTACTGCTATTGTTGATCAGACCCACAGCTCCTCCGGTAAAAATACCGACGCTGTTTGAAGCCTGATAATAGGAGTAGTGGAGATATGGTTTTATTCCGGGAACCCGGATATTGCCGTAATTGATGAAACCGGAAAGAGTCGAATTCGAAATACTTCCCAGAATACCACCCACAGCAAGGTTTGCATAAAGCATCTTTTCAACTGTGATATTTCCGTAGTTGATGACATCCATACAGGTACTGCTGTTGCTCCCGCTTATTCCTCCGATACTGAAGCCGTTGTTCTTTACGGCATGGTCGCAGCCTCCGCTGCTTGAATCGTTGCCGGCGTCTTCTGTGTCGGTAACATAAATATCCGCATAATTTGCGCATCCCCTGATGTTCTGAGCGCTGGCGCTTATACCTCCGATACCTGAACTGCCCGTATAGCTCGTAGAATACCCGTATGAGGTTGGTTCAGTGACAGATATATCTCCGAAGTTATAGCAATTTTGCAGATACGAGCCATAGCAGGAGATACCGCCCACAGGTGAGGACCATGCGCTGCAGTCCTGCAGGGTTATAGAGCCGTAATTCACACAGTTATATATCATAGCTTTCTGCAGGTCATTATTTGACCTTTGAACAAGAATACCTCCTGCCTGGCAGTAATACGGACATTTATTAAGGGAGATATTGCCTCTGTTCAGGCAGTTGTTCATCTTTCCGGAGATCGATAATCCGGCGACGTTGACCCGTATGTCATAATAATAGCTGTTTTTGCGCTCAATACTATATCTTGAGTTTGAAAGGTGTTCTTCTCCGTTGATCACTGCGGAATACAGATCGTCAACCGTTATGTTTCCTCTGTTTTCAAGGTACTCTCCTTCAAGGAAGGTGGTCATTCCGCAAAGATTGACGCTTGCTTCGGCGTGTTGGCCCTGGCTGTTTTTTCCGCCCACGCAGTGAGTCATGATAAGATCGCCGTAATTGATATTGTGATGTCCTCCTGCACCCATTGCTGCTGAGACACCGCTTACCATTGTATTGTTTTCAAATCTTACCGTGCCGTAGTTTTCCGAATCGGAAGCCAGACCGTCGCTAAGACAGCAGACATTGAATCCGTTTATGGCGTTGCTGCTTCCGTAGCCGTATATTTCGGAGTCATGGATGCAGATATCTGCATTGTTGATAACACGTTGAGCATAATGTTCTCTGTAATAAGGAACCGAGCCGCCATAGTCATAGCTGTAAGAAAGCCCGTAGCCCAGTCCGCTGATCCGAGAACTTGTGAGGAAGGAACCTGAAATATCTATCGTTCCGTATTTTTTTGTCCGGATCAAGTGAGTCAAAAATTGCCTGATATTTTTCTGTCTGCAGCCCTTCCGGTATCTTACATCCGTTGTACCAGCCGAACATGAAATCTTCAACACGGTATCCTTCAGAATACTGATTATAAATATAATCATTGTATATGTACATATAACCTTTTACAATACTTCCTGGTGCGACGGAAATATTACCAAGGTTGAGTTCATTATAGAGGAATCCGTAATCGACAGTATATGTAAGAGCATATATGTATAGATTGTTTGTCGTTCCCGAAAAGGCAAAATTTCCCATGTTGATATTATCATGAGCACTCCTGTCATAAGGAACAAGGTTACCGTAACCGTCATTTCTGATATCATAGTAGCTGCGTGCCATGCTTATTCCATATATGGTTACGGTTTTGAAACAGTGCTGCCCGCCTGTATTGTCTACAAGAATATCGGCGTAATTGGCACAATTCTGAACCGGAACATACTGACTGTCCCCTGAGCAGCTGCACCCTGCAATTTTTAAAGTGATAGAGGCGGTATTGTCATCCTTATTAGGAATCATGCGGATAATACCATAGTTTTCATATTTTTTTCCTGTACCTGAACCGCATTGATTTATATAAAGATCTGTTTTGTCTGATACATAATGGTATCTTTCAAGATCAACGATAACAGAGCCTGTGTTGATTGTCTTTCCGTTATTGGTTCTCTCGTTATATCTGCATATACCGCATCCGTAAGCATTAATGTACCTATAACTGGAATTGGATGATATATGGTCGACTGAATTAGACGGAGCAATATAGACATCACCCGAATTGTAACATTCCTGAGAATAGGGCGCAATGCCGCCTATGCTTGTATAGTAATAAAATAGCTCCGCTCCTCCATAGTACGATATGTTCCCCTCGTTGAGACATTCAAAGGTCTCTCTTTCTTTGCCGATGCCGTATACCGTTTCCGCTCCCGAAAAAACATAAAAGTCTGCTTTGTTGTAACAGCGCTCAATTACTGACGTTTGATTGTTAAAGTACCTGTCCGGGTGGTACCCCGCTCCTAAAATAGTATCCGACCAGCCGAAGACCGCATACATATTTCACAGATTTACACTGTTTTTCGCGTTCTCACCCAGTCCGTAAAGCGCGACCTTCTGGAGATCCTCCTGCCCGGGAATGTCCGTGAGGATACATTGCCCCGCAGGAACAGACGCTTTTCTGGGTCTGGGCGCCACGCCCTCTTCGGTGGGTTCTTCAAAAACCGGGTCTCCGTTCTCGTCAACCTCCACGGGCCCGTCAAATATCATTCCGTTATTGCAGTTGTTTCCCTGTCCGTCTGTGTAACGCACGGTCAGACCGCTGTAATAAGATGTGGTGGAGCGCTCAAGGGACTTTGTGCCGTCGCCTGTAAGACATACTGCATAGATGTTTCCGTGGTTTACGCTGCCCGTAATGTTAACGGCACCGCCGTTTCCGGCTATTCCTCCGTAGTAAAAAATCTCGTTTTTTATGCTGTCGTTTCTGCTCAGCCTGCGGTAACCGCCGTAAAAATCAGCGGCGTTGGAACAGTCTTCTATCTTGCTGCAGTACCCGCCTCCGACAAGTCCGCCAATGGAGTAGCCCACACAGTCTCCTGTGCCTACCTTGAGGCGAACGGAAGTGTGTACGTTACTGAAAACGGCCCAGCTTGCGGAGTTGCTGAGGAATATGCTGCTGTCGGCGTAACCTATGAGGGCGCTCTCATAAAGACAGGGGACAGCCTGGTTGTTTGTGTCGGCATTGACACGGTTCAGCTTGCTGTCTTTGAACAGAATATCCCGGGACCCGGGGTCGATCTCTCCTCCGATAAGCTGCAGGTCGCTGATTTCTGCGTTTCCGGCAAGTGCGATAAGGGCAAGATAATAGGAGTTCCTTTCCTTGCCTTCATAGTTCTTGCTCCAGCCGTAAGTATAGTATTCCCCTGTATTGGGGTTGATGCCGTATTTGTATACCGGCTCACAGATGGTGAGATTGTAGATGATGTGGGATTCGTTAAGTTCTTCTCCGTTGCAGTTGGTCCCAAGGTCTTCATGATAAAAGGGGCAGTTATCGTCATGGTGCTCGTCCGCCTTGCCTGAAAGATATCCCTGGAAAGCATAGGCGTTCTGATAATTGTTGTAATAATAAAAAGTGTACTTTGCAAGACGGTACAGATACTGACCCGAGGAGTAGTACTGTTCCATATAGACCGACTCGATGGGCTCAAAACGCGTCTGTGGGACGTATGCGCCATAGGCCACCTCGCTCATATCAATACAGCAGCCCAATTTAAAATGGTAATGACTTCCGGAATAATACTCAAAAGAACATGGAAAATGAATAAGCTGGGCGGGAGTTGATATTATAAAAGGGTCGTCCTGCGTGCCTTTGCCTGGGAAGGAGTAAAGACGGGGATAGTCCCAATATTTTCCGTCGGTGATCCACCCCTCATAAAATGTATTTCCGCAGCTGTTATTCCTTACCGGATAGAATTTTGTTCCTTGCATGCCGCTGTCTGTCAGGTTGCTGACCTTTATCTCAATATTGGTCTTTCCGGTGATCTGAGCGCCGTTTCCCGGGTCGTCTATCACGGTGCTGTACTCATCGGGGCCGTAAGAAAAGATCTGGGCGTCATAATAAGTGTTGCTTATTGTACCTGAATTGATGGCGCAGACAGGGTTTACCTGCCCCATGTCATCGGCAGCGCAAAGACGTCCCCCGAAGTAGGAGTCCCTGAGTGTTCCGTGGTTTTGTCCTATAAGTCCTGAGGTGGAGCTTACAGTGGCGGTGGATATCCGGTTTTCTTCGTTTTCATGGTAATATTCGTCACAAATAGTATAGACATCCTGTACCGTTCCACGATTGTCACCTGCGACCGCCCCCACGACAGAGGTCGCTATGGTACACTTCAGATATGGGTGATAAATTCCGAAATTACTCACCGTTGCCCCCGAAGCTATGCTTGCAAAAAGTCCCCAGTAGGCATAATCGTAGTCGTCAGAGGACACAAAGGCAAGGTCCCTTATCTCAAATCCCTGACCGTCAAATGTTCCGGCGAAGGGCTGGTCGATATTGCCTATGGGCCTGAACAGATGTCCATCTTCGGTCATTGCGGAATATTCAATATTATTGCCGAGAACGATATCCGCACTGAGATAGAAGGCCTGTTCCGCGGCAACGGCGCCGTCACAGAGGTTAGTTATGGCGGACAGCCTGTAAAGGTCCTCGGCGTCACATATCATAAGCTTGCAGCCATCGGTTTTATATTGCTCGGCCCTGGTGCGGTCGAAGCTTCTTCCCGAGCCGCAGTCGGCAATAAAATCCTTAAGGGACACACGGCCGGGAGCCGCTGTTTTATAGCGGACCAGAGAGGACAGTCGGGAAATTTTTTGAGTGCCGTCATACAGCTCGTCCTTAAAAGAACACTCCGGAGCCTGGGCATGGACCTGAGGCTCTCCCAAGGTAGCGGAGGCGTATACCGTTCTGTCACCGAAGAGCTTTCTCAGCCAGTCTCCCAGGGTATCGGCCGGCAGAAGACTGAGGGTAAAGGCAGTAAGAAGCATGAGGGCGGCTATCCTTATTTTTCGGTTATTATATTTTTTTACGTATCTCATGGTCATTCCTCCCAGGTTCGGGTCGGTTTTTCAAGTTACCTGCAGGCAATCATTTATAGCTTTGACTATAAAAGACCGCAATATCAAAAATGTTAATAATTCACGATAAGCCGGTGACGTGTCTCGGTCAGCTGATCGACGACCGGAAACGCATCTATAATTGTATATACATAATAATTTTATCACATTTTCAATTAATTTTCAATAACAAATTCTCAATTTTATAGCAATTTGCCGGGGAACACTCAGAAACGCTTCGCTCAATGAATAATGAATAGTAAATAATACTTATATTTGTAAGTATTTTGCAAATAATCCAACTTCCGAATAAACAGGCACGTCAAGCTATGAATAGCGTGGAAACGTAATGTTCATAAAACGGTAGCCGGAAAGTGCCGCTTCATGCGGCACGACTGCGAATGGGTACGGTATATGACCTGCCGGCGCAGACTCTGCGCAAAAGTATCATTTATGTTGCACAATAGTTAATAATATGGTATAATAAGATATATATATATGAGAAAGTATGACCCGGGGCAAACCCCCTGGCTTACAAAAGAAAGGAGACACGTTATGAAAAGACACGATATGAAAAGGACGGTAGCCGCTTCCTTGGCGGCGCTTATGCTGGTGCCGGTCATTTCCGGCTGCCAGGGCCAGTCAGGGACTTCTGGTTCCGGAAACACCATATTTGATCAGCTGACCGGCAAGACATCCGAAAACGCCTCAGCCAGCGAAGAAACGCTTCTGAAATTCTATGAAGAAAAATTGAATGATCTGATGAAAAATAAGCAGCCTCTTGGTCAGGACGTTCTGGATACCGTGTTTGAATATAAATACATTAAGCCGGAATATAAGCAGAACATTATAAGCGAGATGGATAAGTTCAACACCAATATGCTGGAACTGTTTTCCTCTGTCGGACCCGGGGTGAAATACTCCCTTGTTTTAAAGGTCACGGATAGCAGCGCCGTTGAAGGTGTGCCGGAGAGACTCTCCAGAATGTCCAAATATTATGATATGCCGGATGGAGCCACCTACAAGGAATACACGGTAGATGCTTGCCTTTCCGACGGCACAGACGAAAAAGCGCTGACCAAGGGCGACAGATTTGTCTTTGCATCTGCGGAAGGTAAGATCTGGCTGGTATTCAACGACACGGCAACGTTGAGGGAGGTAAACAGAGAAAATCTTGAGTCCCTGGGAGATCCCGATGCGGACAGCAGCTCTCCCGATATCGACTATTCTACCGACAGCACTCCTGCTGAATCCTCTTATGAGGAGGACAGCGTGATGGACGACAGCATCCTTGAATCGTCTGCCGAGACCCCTGAATCGTCCGCCGAGACCTCAGATAAGGCCAGCAAGCCGACGGCTCTTTCAGAACATACTTACAAGCTGGAAGGCACTACCCTTACGGTTGAATCAGACGCATTTTTTGATTATGACTGCCCGACATTGAAGAGTACGAGTTCCTCCGCCGAGGATGCCGGAAAAGCGGATTCAGTGACGGACCTTGTGATAGAACCCGGGGTTACCTACATCGATGACAGCGCCTTTGTGGGATATACATCTCTCAAGACGGTGTCTCTGCCCGACACTCTTACAAGTATCGGAAAGAACGCCTTCAGCATGTGCTCTTCACTTCGGAACGTCAAGGTACCCGATAAGGTAACAGAGATAGGTGCCGAAGCTTTTCTGGAATGTAATAAACTGGTACGCATCACTCTTCCAGAGGGACTTACCGCCATTGAAGAAGGTGTTTTCAAGGGCTGCAACAGTATGAAAAGCATAACTCTTCCTTCAAAGCTTAAGAGCATCGGCAAAAAGTCATTTGAACGATGTACAAGCATACACAGCATTACCATTCCGGAGACCGTTACCTCTATAGGCGAGGGCGCCTTTGAATATTGCGTAAGCCTGCAGACTACCAATATACCGGATGGCGTTGAAAAAATTGAGCCATACACCTTCTATCATTGTAATATCCTTAAGCCCATTGATCTGCCAAAGGGTCTGACTTCCATAGGTGATTACGCCTTTGAGGTCTGCTACGGCATAGATACCCTGACCATACCCTCGGGTGTCAGTTCGGTAGGCGAGCATGTGTTCAACGATTGGGGAAGCGGCCAGACCATCCGCATTGAAGGTAAGACGGAAGCCCCCTCCGGCTGGAGCGCAGGCTGGAAAAGTGGGTGCAGCGCAAAGATAGAGTGGGGCGTATGAGAATTTGGAATTTGGAAAGTGGAATTAAATGTAAACTGTCGTGCCTATGAGTTAAAGACTTATCAAAAGAAAAGAAATACAGGATAATCAAGTTATGAATTACTTTGACTATCAGGCACACACAAGGCTTATCCTCGGCAGGGGATTTACAAATAAACCGCCCGGAGTTATATCAGGTTCTGGAAAAGGATATGGCTGACCAACGGAGTAGACCGCATCAGAAAAACATATCAAGAATAAAACAGATAATATAACGTCAGCCCCGCTGCAGGCAGTAAACCGGTCTGGGAAAATGCGTAATTCGACTTTCTAAAAGTATACCTTTACAAATCACATCATGTACCGATATGACTAATTTGGTATCTGATACTGTTTTCCGATTAAAAGCTGTCACATTTAATCGGAAAAGGCGCTGCCCGAGGCTGCGCCCATCTGTTCATACGCACAGATGACGTCTCATGCAAACTCCGACGCGCTGACGCGCTATTAAAAGCACATCAGAACACTGATCGCTCATGTGTCTGATGTGCTTGATTTATTGTCAGTATTATCGAAACCGTCTTCTTCCTCATCAGAAAAAGGACCCGTGTCGTCATCATCGTCAAACAGTCTGTTTTCTTCGTCCTCAAAAATATCCTCGCCGTTTTCCTCATCGGGGAAAATTCCGGTGTCTTCGGTATCCTCTTCGGGAATAAGAACAAACTCTTCTGTCCTTTCTGACGTGTCAGCCCCTTCGGGCACTTTTATCTTCCGCGCAAGCCGGAGTTTTCTCAGGAACCGATTTTCAAGAGCGGTCTTTATAATTACGGAATTTTCAAGGTCGGCAGTGCTTTCGTTTTCCCGGGCAGTCTTATCGCTCAGTCCCCTCATTTCTTCAAGCCGGCGGCGGTCCCTGTCAAGAGTAAGAAAGGGAGCGGCCTCCATCTGTCTTTGTGTCAGACGTTTTTTTGCCGTGGTGCGAAACTCCGAAAGGATGCGGTTCTCCGAAAGATCCTTTTTTGCATGAAAGGCAAATGCGCTGTTCCGGGGTGAAGCGGAGTTGAGATAGAAATCTCCGAAACGCTCGAACATTTTTCTTCTTCGTCTGCCCTTCAGCGTTTTCCGGTCGCTGTCAAGGGTGGGGGAGTGCAGCTCCTTCTGTGAAGAAACGGCAATGGTAAAGAGTCCGTCACCGTCCAGTCCCACGGAAATGTCGTCAAATGAATTGTGCAGTCCGAATACCTCAGAGGGCTTCCGGTCTGCCGGATGGGGCTCATAACCCTCCATCCGGTGTTCTTCAGCAATATTCCTGTCTCTTTCGTGGGTCATGCCCTCGGACATTTTGTTTTTCCTGTCATATCCCGTTTTCTTTCTTTTTTCGGCAGTCGCATCATGGGACTGACGGTCTTTCTTATCATAGCTCTGATCCATCCTCATCACTCTCCGTTAAGCGGGATGTCATAGAAGTATTCGCCGGCTTCGGCTCTGGTAAAGGACTTTCCGGACTTTATGTATTCGTTCCTGACTGCCGCTAAAATATGCTTCATCCCGATGGCGGGGGAGCCTTCACCTGCCGCAAGAAATGCGCTGTGAAGAGCGATATTTCTGATGTTGCTGCCGGAAAGCTGGAATGTCTCGGAAAGAAAACCGAAGTCGATATTGTCAAGAGGAGCCTCCTTCGGAAACACCTTCTGCCATATCTCACGCCTCTGTCCGGCATCCGGAAGAGGAAAGTCAATCAAAAAGCGCATACGGCGCTTGAAGGCCTCGTCAAAATTCTGTACCAGATTGGTGGCAAGTATGACAACGCCGCTGTAGGATTCGGTTTTCTGCAGCAGGAAGGCGGACTCCATATTGCTGTATTTGTCGTTCGCTTCCCTTACCTCCGTGCGCTTGGAAAAAAGCACGTCGGCTTCGTCAAAAAAAAGGATACATTTTGTAAGACGGGCCTTGTCGAATATTTCGTTAAGGTTCTTTTCCGTCTCTCCGATATATTTGCTTACAACTCCCGCAAGGCTTATCCTGTATATATCCATACCAAGCTCTCCGGCAAGTATCCGTGCCGCCATGGTCTTGCCTGTCCCGGGAGGACCCGTAAATATCATGGAGACCCCGTTGCCGTATGGCATGGTTTTTGAAAATCCCCAGCCCTTCATGATACGGTGTCTGAGCTTTACCTGCTGACAGGCCTCTGTCAGCAGTTTTTTGCTCTGTGCCGGAAGTACGATGTCGTCCCAGGAATAGACCGGCGGCAGTTTTGTGGCCTTGTCGCCCATGTCGGTGCCGAAGGACCTGGAGCATCCGGCCTTGATATCGGACAGCCTCAGAGGTCGCCCTTCCGAAAGCACGTCTGCAAGCTTCAGGGCTTTGATAATACCTCCGGGATTCATGTCATATTCTCCGGACAATTCCGACAGATCTGCGTCATTACGGATGCTGTACGAAAGTGTTTCCTGCTGCCACAGCAGGTACTGTTCCTGCATTGACGGCATGTCGATCTCAATGACCCCCGTGTGAACTCCGGATGTGCCGATATGGGGCGCAGCCGCAGTAAGAACAACAAATCCCACTTCATCCGCAAGGTGTGAGGCGACTTTGAACAGAGTTTCATCCGGTATATCACCGCTTATTACAGGAATACATCCGGTAAGCAGAAGTTTTGCGGAGATCTCCGAGAGTCTTTCTGCATCCGGTTCATCGGAAAAGTGCAGCGGTATATATGAAAGCTCCAGTGACGAAAGCGCAAGCCCTGCACAGGTGTGCCGGCCGGAACCGGCTTCGCCGCATACAAGGAGTACAAAGGCTTCTGCGGCGTCACGGCTATGTAGAAAGGATGATATTTCTTTTACGGCTTTTTCCTGTGATCCTATGGGGATCAGGTTGTTCCTGTTTTGTGCAGGGAGAAATACTTCATCATACACCGCACCCCTGACGGCAAAATCCGCCGCAAAGTCACGGAGCCTCATTCCTGCGCCGCACCTGCATTCTACCCCGGTCATCAGCCGGTAAAGGGGAGAGTAGGTCTGCAGGGAAGAAGTAAAGGGCGCAATGTCATCTATTCCGAAAAACAGCGCCGATATCACCGAAGGCGTGACATATCCCAGGGGAGTTCCGAAGGCCGCCGACAGCTTCTGTCCTGCTGATCTGCTCAGTGTCACCAGAAGTCCGGTGATAAGCGCGGCAGTGTCGAATTTTTCGCAGCCGAAGGTATCGGTCATACGGCGGAAGGGTGAGTCTCCGAGGGCGCACAGCTCCAGTATTTTTCCGGAGTCATCCTTTGAAAACCCGCTTCCGGAATAACCGGAAATATATGTATTAAGAAGTGATAGTGCTTTTTTCAGCTCGCTGTTCATTGTTGTCACCACTTTTCGGGTCGGGTATAAAATTGGGTATCGGCTTGTTTCAGCAAAACACAAGATACAATGTTGTTTCAGTGAGGAGTTAGGAGTGAGGAGTGAGGAGTTAGGAGTTAGGAGTTAGGAGTGAGGAGTGTGGAGAGTGGAAACATAATCCGGATAATGGAATCAGCACTTCGCCAATCAAAACGAATATATAAGAATAATGATCCGGCGCTTCGTGCCGGTGTGACGCAGGGTCTTGCCTGTCAGCTATCCTGACCGAGGGAGCATTGATGGGGAATAAAGAATAAATGTCAATGTAATTATGCTTTTTGTTGCCGGATTAATAATGCCGCTTCCTGTAAACAATTCTGTTGTTTATCCAAGACTCTCTCCGCGAGGGGAGAGTGCATACATTTTTTCTTCTCAAAAAATCAAAGAATCAAAAAACGATATTCCTGCACATTATCCGCATCAGTTTCCGTCAATGTCGGAAAGGCAGGAAAAATACAGCTTCCTGAGCCACGATGAGGGACGTGTGCCGAACTCGCTGTCAAGCCGTGAGGAATAATCCTCATAACAGCGTCTTGCTTTGTCGGGTTTGCCAAGGGCGCTGTAGCAGTTGATAAGCTCCGCCGCAAGCTGTTCGGAATAGGGGTCTATCCTGTAGGCGTTTTTGAGCAGGACGGCGCCGTCAGCATATCGTCCCTGTCCGCACAGCAGATGGGCAAGTCTTGCGCAGGCGTTCACATAGCACCTGTCGTAATACTCTCTCCGCTCATTGGCCCACGGTGCGTCTATCCCTCCAAGGTAGGTGCCCCAGTAGTTTTTCAGCAGTTCAAGATGCTTTTCGAGGGTCTCTTCGGAGCCGGACTCTGCCGCTTTGCAGGTGTCGGTTATTTCCCCGTCCTCGGTCTGTATCAGCTTCATGTCAAGGGAATAGGTCTTGTTTTTGTATATTATCACATTTTCCAGACCGAAGGCTGTAAGCTCCCGCCTCAGGTGGTATATCATGTTATGGAGCATTGCAACTGCATTAGCGGGCATTTCGTCCCACCACAAGGCCTCCAAAAGCCGGTCCCGTCCAACGGGTCTTTCGCCCTGCTCCAGCATATAGGCCAGAAGCTCGGCACTTCTTTTGGTCTTGCACTGTATTTCTGTTTTTCCGGTCCCTGCATTCAGACGCAGCGGACCGAATCTTCTGATAAAAAGCACATTGCCGGTTTTGCCCTCTTTTTCCTGATGTGTGATCTTTTCGAGAACTTCCAGCTCCCGCCGGTATAGAAAGGGCAAGGGAAGGTCATGCTCTCTGAGCCAGTCAACAGAGGAACGCACGTTATCCGAATATAACCCGGGCTTTTTCTCATATCTGAGCAGACCCTTGTACAGCCTTCGCAGAACGCTGTATTGGTTTTCCTTTCCGAACATACTGTCGGCTCGGTTAAAAGCCTGCTCCATCTCCTGATAGTCGCCTGTATAGTAGTAATACTGAGCCAGTGCGCCCAGGGCGTCTGGAGAGCTTACCTTTCCCGGACCTCCGATTATCCTGCCGCAGTATCCTATCAGCTCAAACTCGCAGTTTGAAAGTAGACGGTCGCCGTAGTGTGTAAGTGTGCTTTCGGCTGCCCGGGCGTTGCCGCTTTCTTCAAATATTCTTATCGCCTCGGCAAAACGCCTGCGTTGGATATAGAAGTCAGATGCCTGTTCCGTAATGGCGGTCTTTGTCTTTTCCGGAAGAAGCTGTGAAAGAATACTTCTCATTACAGGAGGATAAAGCTCACTGCCGCAGCTTTTACACAGGATGCCCATGTGTGCCAGTCGGTTCAGCGAAGACCCCATATCGGTGAGTCTCAGCCCTTCCCGGTACAGCTCGTCGTCATCCTGCAAAAGTGCAGACATGAGCAGTCTTTGCTGCAGGTCATCATTTAGCGGGTCAAGGATATTATGCTTTATGTATTCGGGCAGGTAGGAGCTTTCCGCAGCGGACTGCAGATCGGTTTTATTGTCCGCTCTGAGGAGCGCAGCGGCAGCGATACACCAGCCGCCGGTAAATGAAGAAAGTCGGCGCAGATATTCTTCCGCTGCTTCCGGATAAAGCTTTTCCGCCAGCCGTTCAGTTTCTGATGCGGAAAAGCACAGGACACCGTCGCTCCAGATATTCACCCTGTCCTCCGTCACAAAGGCGGAAAGATATGCCGGAACGCTCCTTGCCGCCGCCGCCATAACAAACGAACCGTCGAGAGCCGCCTGCGCCAGCAATGAAAGCAGGGAACAGGCTCGGGGTGAAGATATGCAGTGGGCGTTGTCAATAAGCAGCAGACCTCCCTTTTCCGACAGTGAAGCCGCGGCTTTTCTGACGGCGGTATATCCGTCGTCTTCCGCTGTGATACCGGCAGAGGGAATCGCCTCTCCGAGCAATGTGACGATCCGTTCAGGGCTGTCGTCTTCATATCCCAGAGAGATGCAGGCGCTGTCCGGATACTCTTCGCATAGCTGTGACAGCAGCACTGTCTTTCCGCTTCCGGCACAGCAGCATATCAGGGTGATGCCCTCCGGACGGGGCAGATTTTCTCTTTTTATAAAATATTCCGGCCGGCGGAAACGATGCTTCCGGGTCAGTATCGGGTCTTCGTTCATAGTGATCAGTCCTTTTGGGCTTATGGAACCGCTGAATAAACCACACCGTATGGCTCGTGCTCATCGCCCTTGCATCTTTTCCGTCATCAGGCACCAGGTTCGCCCCCGAACCGTCAGGTTTCCGGCGCTCATTTGATACGATCTTACGCTGCGATATGAGCACCGGATCTGATCAGTGGTTTCTTAGTTATTTGTCATACTATTTTCCGATTAAAAGCTGACACTTTTAATCGGAAAAGGCGCCGCCCGAGGCTGCGCCCATCTGTGCATGCGCATATATGACGTCTCATGCAAACTCCGACGCGCTGACGCGCCCTTAAAAGCAGACTATGTCTGCTTTTAATGGGAGTTTAGTATCAGACGTTTATGTGAGAGTCATACTGGTACAGGTTTATTTGTAGCGTTTGCGTTTATATTTCTGCAGGGCGATCTCGTATGCCTTGACATACTGTTTAGCCATTTCGGTGTCGTCTGTTGTAATAAGGGAGTCTCTTACTATCTGACGGATATGCTTGCGCTTTGTTTCGTCAAGGGAAGAGAGGGTCTTGAGGTATCGTGCAAATTCGGAACCCTTGTTATAAACAAAACCGTTCACACCGTGCTTTATGGTCCTCCGGACGATCTTTTCCTTGTCTTCCTTTACAAGTACGGGCAGACCGCAGGCCATAGCCTCAACAAAGGACATTGACATAAGAGCGTCGTCGGCGGAGCAAACATACATATCGCAGGCCGAATATATATCGGGCATGACTGTGTTTGAAACAGAGCCGGCAAAGAACACCATATCGTTTATCTTTAGCTGACGGCAGATCCCCTTTAGGTAATCCGTTTCCGTTCCGTCACCCACAATGAGAAGCTGGATATTGTCGCTTCGCTTTATATTCCGGGCAAAGGAGGTCAGGAGGAATTCAAGATTTTTTTCAATGGTCAGCTTTCCGGCAAAAACGGCCACAGTCGCTTTTTGTGACAGCCCCAGGCGGGAACGCATTTTTTTGATGGATGCCTTTGTGGAGTTGTGATAATCAAAGCGTTCGGTGTCGGTGTTGGAGCGGATGAGCATTATCTTCCGCTTGCGGTCGGCCTTCTGGATAAAAATTGCTGCCCTGCTGCAGGATGAGGTCACAACATCCGCATTGTCCAGCATATCGCGGAAATGCTGCTTTTCAAAATAGGTCTTGACGTTCCACACAAGGCGGGACTTGTCGGCGGCAAACCGGTCCATAAAGTAATCATGGATGGTAAAAACAACAGGGGAGTAGGTCTTGTCGGCCACAAGGAGACCCATGTATCCTATCTTTGTGTCGGTATGGATATGCACTACATCGGGCTTGAAGCTGGCAATGAATGAAACTATCTTGGGGTCGTTGTAGCTTTTTACCTCATAGCCGTACTTGTTATTACAGATACGGGCGGGACAGCGGATGATCCCGTGCTTGTATGAGGCGTCATGTATATGTGGGGAAGAGGTAACTATGATGACGTTGTGCCCGAGGGCTTCGAGACCCTGCTTAAGCACCTCAACATAGCTTGAAATGCCGCTCACATAGGGAGCAACAACCTCAGTAAAGATCAAAATACGCATAATATCACCAATTTTACATTAATACGTTTATTATACCATGTCGACCCGGTAAACAAAAGAGTTTTTTTAAATTCCTGTTATTTTTATAATAAAACTCTTTAAAAATATAAAAAAATAGTATATAATGAATATATCATTTACTGCTGAAAAGAACCATTCAAATACCAGGAGGTGTCAATATGGAAAACAAATTTTCCGTTACTCTGGCCAAGATCATTAAGGAGATAGACCTTGAAGTGTCCTATATGCCTGACGATGCCGAAAGCATAAAGATAGAATCCCGTGATATAACCCGTCCGGGACTTGAACTTACGGGATTTCTTGACTTTTTCGACAACAGCCGTATAATGATCTTTGGCAATACCGAAAACAGTTACCTCAACAGGTTCAGCACAGAACAGCGCTATCATGTTATCGAAAGACTGTTTTCACTTCAGCCCCCTGCAATAATAGTTACAAGAAGCATTATTCCCTACAGCGAACTGATGTCGGCCGCAGAAAAATACAAGATACCTGTCCTGCGCAGTCCTGAAACCACCTCAGTGCTTTCGGCTTCTCTCATATCCATGCTGAATACAGAGCTGGCTCCCCGTGTTACCCGTCACGGTGTGCTGGTAGAGGTCTACGGTGAAGGACTTCTAATAGTCGGCGACAGCGGCGTCGGAAAGAGCGAGACTGCCATCGAGCTTGTAAAAAGAGGTCATCGTCTTATTGCGGATGATGCCGTGGAGATCAGGCGTATATCCAACAAACAGCTCATAGGCACGTCTCCGGCAAACATACGTCATTTTATTGAGCTGAGAGGCATAGGCATTATCAACGCCAGAAGACTTTTTGGTATGGGCTCCGTAAAGCTCAGCGAAAAGATAGATATGGTCATAAATCTTGAACAGTGGGACAACAAAAAGGTCTATGACAGAATGGGCATGAGCAATGAAATGACCGAGATACTGGGCAACCAGGTTCCGATCCTTACAATACCTGTAAAGCCCGGACGTAACCTTGCGGTCATCATTGAGGTCGCCGCAATGAACAATCGTCAGAGAAAGATGGGCTATAACGCAGCCCGTGAGCTGTTCCAGCTTCTGGGTCTTGAACTGCCGGAAGAAGAGAATGAGGGCGGCGTAAAGACCATCCCGTTCTGATCGTGAACAGGACTATAGTTAAACAAGGAGCAAAGCTCCAACAAGCTCGCTTGACCCAAACGAGCGACGCCTGGGGCAGACGTCCTGGAGTTTTAGCTCCTGCGGGCGTCGGTGGGGGATTTTAATAATTTATACTATACCTGCCGTTCCGTTTTGCGTGTATACTCCGTGACCGGAATGACAAACAAAATAATTACAAAGAGGTACTTATGATAGACAACACTTTTATTGAGCTTATTAAAAACGAAAATACTCTGGTGCTGCCTGAGGAATCCATGAAGAACCACACCAGCTTCCGCATCGGCGGCAATGCCGATTGTTTTTGCGAGGTCAGGAATGTGGCTTCACTTAAATATATTGTCCGCCTTTGCCGGGAGAAAAACGTTCCTTATTTTGTGCTTGGCATGGGGTCAAATCTCCTTGTGTCCGACAAGGGCATAGAGGGTCTTGTGCTGCGTCTCGGGGGAGAATTCAATGAGATAACTCTGACGGACAACAATATCATCCGCTGCGGTGCCGGCTCCACTCTTGCAAGGCTTTGTATTTTTGCAAAGAATATGTCCCTTGGCGGTCTTGAATTTGCCTGGGGAATACCTGGGTCCGTGGGCGGCGCGGTCTATATGAATGCCGGCGCCTATGACGGAGAGATGAAGGATACGGTCATTTCCGTTGACTATATGGACATCGAAGGTAACATAAAACGCTGCAGGGGCGAGGAGCTTGATTTCGGATACCGCCACAGCTTTTTCACTGACACCGGCAATATCATTCTGGGTGCATCCTTCCGGCTGGAGCCCCGTTCCCAGGAGATGATAAACAACCGTATGCAGGAGCTGATGGAACGCCGCAAAACAAAACAGCCCATCAATCATCCCAGCGCCGGAAGTGTATTCAAGCGTCCGGAAGGGTATTATGCTGCGGCGCTTATTGAAGAATGCGGTCTTAAGGGCTATGAGGTAGGCGGCGCACAGGTCAGTCCCAAACACGCCGGATTTATCGTAAACGACAAGGGAGCCACCGCTCAGGATGTGCTTGACCTTATCGATCATATCAAAAAAGTAGTCAAAGAAAAAAAGAACGTGGAGCTGTGCTGTGAGGTCAGATTTATCGGAAGGACCTGACGCGGGAAACACATTGCAGGTGATGGTATGGAATTTATTATAATTACAGGTCTGTCCGGTGCCGGAAAATCGGTTGCCATGAGAAGTATGGAGGACATAGGCTATTATTGCGTTGACAATATCCCGCCTATGCTGCTGCCGATATTTTATGACCTGTGTGAAAAGGCTACCGATGAACGGATGAAAAAAATCGCCGTTGTTACCGATGTCAGAGCCGGAGATGTTTTTGACGATATCTTTGACGCCCTTGACCAGCTCAGGGCCAACCGTAAGAACTATAAAATACTCTTTCTTGACGCCCGTGACGATGTTCTTCTCAGGAGATATAAGGAGACCCGCCGCAGACACCCGCTTTCAGAGGTCAGCAAGGGCTCCACAGAAAAGGCGGTTTTGCTTGAACGCAGCCTTCTTATGCAGGTCAAAGCAAGAGCGGATTATGTAATAGACACATCCCTTCTTTCCGGAGCCCAGCTCAGGGAGAGGATCTCTTCGCTGTTTCTTGGGAACGCCTCCCTTGGAATGACGGTTACCTGTCTTTCCTTCGGGTTCAAATACGGTATACCCTCGGAAGCGGATCTGGTATTTGATGTCCGCTGTCTGCCGAATCCCTTTTATATTCCGGAACTCAAACACCACACCGGTCTTGAGGACTGTGTGTATGATTATGTAATGAAGTTCGAGCAGTCAAAGGGCTATGCCGAAAGGATGCTTTCGCTGGTGGATTATTCTCTTCCGCTGTATCTTTCCGAAGGCAAGAGCCAGCTTGTAATTGCCATCGGATGCACCGGAGGAAAGCACCGTTCCGTGACTTTTACAAGAGTGCTGTATAAACACGTTCTTGAAGAACGTCAGCGTGCGATCGTCCACCACAGGGATATCTCAAAGGATTGACGGTGATCTGTATGTCCTTTTCAAAGGAAACAAAAGAGGAGCTTTGCCGCAGCGAGCTTCAGACTGATGAGCAGAAAACGGCTCTTATATACGGAATGACCCTGTTTGCAAAGGTTTTCGGACCTTCGTCTCTGTCATTGACCACCGAGTCCCGTCCGGCAGCGATGATGTTTTCCCAGACACTTTCTTCCCTTGCGGGGGTGATAGTATCTCTCAGGGTCAATCTTACCCGCCGCCGCGGAGAAAACAGTGTTTATACTCTCACAGTACCTGACAGAAACGAGTGCAGGGCGGTATTTGACTTTTTTGGTCATTCGCCGTCCCAGCCCAGTCTCAGGATAAACAGGGCAAATATTGACGGCGACGGAGGTCTTTCCTGTTTTCTAAGGGGAGCCTTTCTTGCCTGCGGAAGCGTGACAGACCCGGATAAGGATTATCATTTAGAGTTCGCTGTCCCTCACAAGAACCTTGCCTCAGATCTTGAACGTATCATATCGGAGATCGAAGAGGTCAGCGCCGAGCCCCGGACCATCCCCCGACAGGGCAGTTATGTTGTATATATCAAGGGCAGCGACCAGATCGAGGATATGCTGACATATATGGGCGCGCCCATGTCCTCCCTGCAGATAATGCAGAGCAGGATGTACAAGTCCGTCCGGAACCGCATAAACCGCCGTATAAACTCCGAGACCGCAAATATCAACAAGACCGCCACCGCATCTGCAAAGCAGCTCCAGGCTATCAGCCTCATCCGTGAAAAACAGGGACTTGACAGTCTTCCGGAGGACCTGAAAGAGGTGGCTCTGATCCGTCTTGAGCATCCCGAGTTTAACCTGCGGGAGCTGGGTGAGGCTCTTGTGCCTCCTATCAGCCGCTCAGGAGTCAATCACAGACTGCAGCGGATAATGACGATCGCCGAGGAGCTGAGCGGAAAATGAGTGGTGCTGCCGGCTTTATCTGCCGTTTTCTTAACGATGGTGTACCGTTTCTTTTTGTGCTGATGCCGGTGGTCATGTTATTGCGCGGAATGTATCTGAGCAATCGGAAAACGAACATTCTTCGTCCCGCAACAGATATGACACATGAAGTTGTATTCTGTTTTTTCTGCGCATACCTTATTCTGCTTTTCACCCAGACCTTTGTGGTAAACAGCGGAGAAAACCAGCTCAGGCTCATACCCTTTGATACAATTATTACTCAGCTTGCACTCTGCAGTACAAGCGATGATGCCCGCAGAGAGTTTGTTTTTAATGTTTTAGGAAACGTAGGTGTATTTATTCCCATCGGGATTATGACGCCTTATCTTTTCGGAAAGAGATTCGGCGGGACCTTGCTTGCAGGATTTTATATATCCCTTGTGATAGAGACGGTTCAGATACCTCTTGACCGGACTACGGATGTTGATGACCTTTTCCTGAACACCCTGGGGGCTGCGCTGGGTTACGGTATTTACGCTATTCTGAGAAAAACTAAAGAAAATAAGCTTCACAGCCGGATAGTATAGTATCTGTCCGTAAATAATAATACAGAACAAAGGAGAGTTGATCATGACTAAAATGAACAGCAGAAAGGCCGCAATAGTCGGCTGCGGATTTGTAGGTTCTGCAACGGCCTTTGCACTTATGGAGAGCGGAGTGTTCTCCGAGCTGGTGCTGATAGATGCCGACAGAAACAGGGCAGAGGGCGAGGCTCTTGACATAAGCCACGGACTTCCCTTCTCAAAGCCCATGCAGATCTATGCCGGAGGTTATGAAGATATCGGCGACGCCGCAGTTGTTATCGTGACAGCCGGTGCAGGACAAAAGCCCGGTGAGACCCGTCTTGACCTTGTAAAAAAGAACGTGGGCATTTTCAGGTCCGTTATCCCTCAGATAACCCAATACAACAAAGACGGGATACTTCTCATCGTTGCAAATCCTGTTGACATCCTCACATATACCGCCCAAAGGCTCAGCGGATTTCCCTCAAACAGGGTATTTGGTTCCGGTACAGTACTCGACACCGCAAGACTGAAATATCTTCTTGGCGAGCATCTCTCCGTTGACAGCAGAAGTATCCATGCTTTTATCATCGGTGAACACGGCGACAGCGAGATCGCCGCATGGAGCAGCGCGAATGTTTCCGGTGTGCCTCTGAATAAGTTCTGCGAGATGAGGGGACACTTTGACCATCTTAATTCTACAAAGAAAATCGCCGAGGACGTAAAAAACAGCGCATATGACAACATTAACAAGAAAAAGGCGACCTACTACGGTATCGCAATGTCTGTAAAGCGTATCTGCGAGGCTATAGTCCGTGATGAGAAATCCATACTCCCTGTATCAAGCATCCAGCCTGACGGAGAATACGGCGGAGTTGCCCTCAGTATGCCGGCAATCGTCGGAAAGAACGGTGTTGAGGACATGGTTCCCATCGAGCTCAGTGATGAAGAAAAAGCAGCTCTCAAGAATTCTGCCGATACCCTCAGGGCTGTTCTTGAAGACGTGCTTGAATGATCCTTAAGGCAACACCGCTGCGCAGCAGCAGCACCGACCGAGCCGACAGGCGAGACCCCGGCGTCACGCTGGCGTCATCTTGCACCAAAACCCCTTGAAATACGTCAGTATTCCTGCAGGATTTTGATACAATCTGACAAAAAACTATTGCGCATCTGCGGCACTATCTCTGTGCGATATTGCCTTAAATTATTTTTTCTGAACAGGTATGTGCGGTAACATCTCCTGCGGTACTGTTCCTGATAAAACTAATACTCACGAATTCACAATAACCGATCATCAACTTTATAACACTATATCAATTGCAAGGGAACGGAGACCCATAAATATCGCTCTTTCGAAAAAAATCAATACAGGATATGATCGCCCTCAACGGTGTTCCGGATTCCGGAATGTCCCGAGGGCGGTTTTTCTATGCAAAAAAGCCGCACTAAACAGTACGGCTTATTGGTTATTTTGTTTTTTCGTTATCCTCGGTCATGTCATTTGAGACAGCTTCCGGTTCATCTTCGGTCGGGTCAGTGACAGTCTCCATGTCGCCTGATACTCTTCCTTAACTAAAACATGATAATATCCAAGAGCGACCTGTGATACTTCGTATAGTTTCACGGGTTAGGCAGCGGATGGTATTGCACAATCGGTCAACGACTTTGTCGAGCGTCTGGAATACTTCATTATGGAAACCTCTGGCTCGAAGTTCTTTCCAAATCTGCTCAATCGGATTCATCTCTGGTGTGTATGGAGGAATGAACATCAGTTCAATATTTGGATACACCCGCAAAGAGCCTGATTTGTGCCACGCTGCGCCATCGCACACAAGGATAATGTAGTCGTCCGGATAAGCTGCAGATAAATGTTCCAAAAAGATGTTCATACATACCGTGTTACAGTACGGAAGTATGAGGAAATACCCATCACCAGACACGGGGTCTACAGCTCCGTAAGCGTAGCGGTATTGACGGATATGGTGGCATGGAACCCTAGGCCGTACGCCTTTTCTGCACCAGCAATGTTTGGGCTTATTGATCCGCCCAAAGCCAGCCTCATCCTGAAACATCAAACGTACCCGTGTTGAATTGTTGAAAACTTTCTTCAATTCTCGGATTCGAGTGTTAATTTTTTTGAGGCTTCAACCGCCTCAGGGTTCGCACTCTTCGGATGTTT
>JBGUWL010000132.1:0-29845 GCA_045221075.1 Acutalibacteraceae bacterium | reverse complement strand
TCATTTCTGCCAGTGTCATCTGTCTGTTCATGTTTTTATTATATCATATTTTCAATGACTTCGCAATTATGCGGTGTTGCCTTAACTATATTGATGTCACAGGTATTGACATAACAAAATGTACCAAAATAAATAGTTTGTTTTCCAGTATGAGAAATCTTAATACCGTTGTGGGTCTTGACACCTGGGATATGTCATTGTGTACCGATCTGAGCAATATGTTCAAAGACTGCACCGGGCTTACCACCTTCACCCTTAATGACTGGGATATTTCTTCGGTTATTAACATGAATAATATGTTCCAGGGCTGTACCGGTCTTACGAGTGTTGACCTCAGCGGTTGGGAAATCTCATCTCTGGCTGATCTGAGCAATATGTTCACCGGATGCACAATGCTGACAAACGCTGATCTCAGCGATTGGGTCGTTCCTTCCCTGACGAGTGTGGATTATTTATTCTCCGGCTGCAGCAAGCTGACAGATGTTGATCTGAGCGGCTGGAATTCCCCTCTGCTGGAAAGTGTTTCTTATCTGTTCAATAACTGTACTTCCCTGACAAACCTTGAATTTATCAGTGATTTTGATTTATCTGCAGTAAAGTGTATGAAAGGTATGTTCAGCGGCTGTACCGGTATTACTAACGAAAGCATTGAGGTGCTGAGAGCATGGGATGTATCATCCGTTACCGACATGAGCTCCTTGTTCTATAACTGCAATAAACTGACTGATCTTGATGCTGTCAGTGGCTGGGATGTATCATCCGTTACCGACATGAGCTCCATTTTCTATAACTGGAATCAACTGACTGCTCTGGATGGTCTTAGCGATTGGGATATATTATCAGTTACCAATATGGGCGCCATGTTCAGCAATTGCAGAAGCCTTGAGGATTTTGAGGTTCTCAGAAGTTGGGATGTAACATCCGTTACCAATATGGCCTCCATGTTCAACAATTGCGAAAAACTTGATAATCTTGATATTTTAAGCGGATGGAATGTATCATCCGTTACCAGTATGTCCAACATGTTTAGTGGATGCAGCAGTCTTTCAAGTATTGACAGTCTGAGCGATTGGAACGTATCATCGGTAACAGATATGTCTTATATGTTCTATTATTGTACCGGGCTGTCGGTTGTTGACCTTAACAAGTGGAACACTTCTTTGGTAACAGATATGTCTTATATGTTCTATTATTGTACCGGGCTGACAAGTCTCAATATCAGTGAATGGAAAGTTTCTTTAGTAAAACAAACCAGTAGGATGTTCTACTATTGCAGTGGCCTGACAACCCTTGACCTGAGCGGATGGACTACCTCAACTCTTAAAAAGATTGATTATATGTTCGCTTACTGCACATCTCTCACTACTATATTTGTTTCAGACGGCTGGGATGTGTCCCTTGTATCGTATTCCTACAGAACGTTTTTCTATTGCACCAGTATTGAAGGCGGTAACGGAACAAGATATAATTCGGGTATTATCGACAAAACTTATGCAGTAATAGATACTCCTGAAACTCGCGGTTATCTTACAAGGAAAGAAGATTCCTCCGGCGGTCAGACCATCAAGTCGATAACCGAACTGTATGACTCAACTGATCCCCGCTGCTTCCTTACAAAGAATACCGACAATACATGGACATATCTGTTTACGGAGCTTGATCCGACCCTGAAATACTGCACCTGGGAGGATGTGCTCACGGATTATACATCGGTAAACATGGAAATGGTAAATGCTGCGGTCATCAAGGACGGTACCGCTACTATTACAAACACCAAGAATACCGGTGAGGTTCCTCCCGTATTGTCATATGGCAGCCTGAAGCTTACGGAAACCATCGAAGTCAGACATAACGGTGAGATCGTACAGACTGCCGATATGCTGAAAACCTTCCTGTTTACCATAACACTGCGTGACGAGAACGGTGAAGTGCCCTATGATAAGGTCTTTGACATAACAAAGACCGAAAACGGAGAAACCTCTGACAGCAGCGTCGTCATGACCGACGGAACCATCAGGGTGCGCCTTGGCCATAACGAAGATCTGACTATTCTCGGAATCCCCGAAAACTACACCTACACCATTGCCCAGACTCCCGAGGACGGCTTTGATACGGAGATTACATCCGGCTCTGAGACCGGCACCATTGAGGCCGATACCGTCAAGTCCCTCAGTATCCTTAACAGTAAGAATTCGGATGATATGTCATTTAAAGTCAAAAAAGTGGTGACGGGCAACGTGATCGATCCCGATGAGAAATTCCGCTTTGCAATAACAATTACAGGACTTGAAGCCAATGGAATATACTCGGTTAAAAGCGATATGAAGGAAGAGAGCGACTACTATACCGCCACCGCCGCGGGTTCTCTTTACATTGACACGGAACTTGTGAACGGGGAGACTCTGACCTTTACCGTTCCACAAAATGTGGTCTATACCGTGCTTGAGAAAGCCGGAGCCTACACTTCATCCTACCTGATAACCGACAGCAACGGACTGGACCTTATAGCAAGGAGCTTCGATGCAAACACGGAAGAGCACAAATCCCTGTCAACTCAGCCCGAAACTGCGGATGAGGGTGAGGACATTACCATTGTGTTTACAAACCTGAAAGACGTAAGACAGGATCTTACCGTCACCAAAAAGCTTGCAAATGCATCGGCAGGCAATTATGATCTTTTCGGTTTTACCGTAAACATCAGCGGGCTTAAGGACAGAGAAAAGATCACCTCCACTCTTGGCAGGCTCATTGCAGACAGTGACGGAAAGATAACCTTTACCTTCCAGATGTCGAATAACGATTCCGTGGTCATATATGATATTCCTGCAGGTGCGGTCTACGAAGTAACAGAGGACAAATGCGACTATATCGCTTCGTACAAGATCTATGACGGCGAAACAGAGCTTTTCAGCGGTGCAAATACAGCTCCGGACAAGGAACTCACCACTGGCAAAAAGACCGTACAATCCGGTATTGATCCCCTTGTTGAATTCACTAACACGAAGACATCCTGTGATATTACCGTAACGAAGATGGTAGAACCTTCGTTCTATGGTGAGGTATATGATTATAAGAATCAGGAATTTCTGTTTGATATATCGATTCACGGACTTGATTCAGCAGGCCGCAAGTACAGCGAGATAATCGTGGAGTACTCCGATATTAATACTACAGGCGTAAAGACGAAAACCCTTGCTCAGGTCATGGGACTGACCGGTGACCAGGCTGACCAGATCGCGGCAGATGCGGTATTTACCGTCAAGCTCAGACATGGAGAATCCATCAAGTTTAAAGCTCTGCCCACAAACGCAACATTCTATGCATCGGAACAGGCCAGCGCTGCATACAGGTATGCGTATGAAGTTAAGGCAAATGAAGGTGCCGCCCTCCAGACAGCATCGAGATCAAACGACAAGGAAAATAAAGCCCTTTCATTGAATGCAAATGAGGTCGTCAACCTTTCAGACAAGGATATTGAATACGTCTTTACCGCAGTGAGCGATGCGGTTCCCTATGTACTTCCTGAGTCCGGCTTTGATGACCAGCGTGCTATGATAGCAATTATTCTGTCCGGTATGATGGTATGGGGTGTGCTGTTCTGGTTCACTTCCCGCAGAAGGACCAAAAAGCAGCATCTTGACCTGTAAGACGGCGCATTATCTGCTTTACCTGTTACTTTCCGATAGAACCTGTGTATATTGGGTTTCTGTGATTTTATCATGTACCGTACCGCGTTGTCACATAGCCAAAACATTGATATCCATAACAACGCCCGTTTCCCTGTCATTACAGCAGGGAGGCGGGCGTGTTCTGTTATGGTACAGAACATTACCGTTGCTTCGTGATATGTCGTATTTTTATTCAGGAATCCATCCGGGCAGTTGGGTTCTGCGCAGTAATTGACATCATCCCTGACTAATGGTATTATTTTTTTAGGTTGATGGTTTGTTTACTGAGGCCGGATCATAGAAACGGAGTGATGGAGAGTGAAAAAAACATTTATTAAAATAACCTGCGGTCTTGTGCTTTCATTTCTGACAGCGGTATCCGTAAATGCTGCCTTGCTGACTGCAGCAGTCGCTGTTCCCACGGGTCTTTCTGTCCACGCAGTAACCGAAGGGGATTTTTCTTATAATGTGCTCTATGACGGGACCGTTGAGATCAGCGGTTATTCCGGACTCTCCGATGAAATGGTGGTACCCTCGGAGATCGACGGAAAAACCGTGACACGGATAGGCGAAAGTCTGCATATAACTATCTATGATCTCAAAACCGTTGTCATCCCCGACACCGTTACATACATCGGCAGCTCTGCCTTTGACGGAATGTCATCTATCACTTCCGTCACTCTGGGAAAAAACGTACAGGAGATAGGTGATGGGGCTTTTCAAAACTGCAGGGGTCTTACGTCTCTTGAGCTTCCCGATGGTCTGCTCCGTATCGGCGATTACGCATTCAAGGGCTGTGAGGGTCTGACCTCGGTCACCATTCCGGAGAGCGTCAAAAGCATAGGCGATCAGGCTTTTCTCAGATGTACGGATCTTGAAAGTATAATAATATCCGAAAACGGACCCGAGCTTGGTGGCTGGGTATTTGAAGATACAAAATGGCTGAGCAGTCAGCCTGACGGTTGTGTATATCTTGGAGAGAACGACAGTATCTTCTATGTTTATAAGGGATCCATGGATCCTGATTCAACCGTAAAGATAAAAGACGGCACAAAGCGTATCGCCGGCTGGGCATTCACCCTTGTTATGGGGGATGCCCTTGGAGGATATGAACAGCTTGTGTCTGTGGAACTGCCTTCCGGCCTGGAGTCTGTCGGCGAAAGGGCGTTCCAGGGCTGTAAGAATCTTTCATCGGTCAATTTCCCTGAGGGTCTGACCTCAATAGGGGAGAAGGCTTTTATCGACTGCGATAATCTGACAACATTATCTGTTCCGGACAGTGTTTCATATATCGGGGCTGGCGCTTTTTCTGTCAGCGATCCGTGGACGGAAAAGCTTCCGGATGGTCCTGTATATCTTGGAAAGGTTTTATATTTTTACAAGGGTGACAGCAGCAAGCTGACAAGCATTGAAATAGAACCCGGAACAAAGAGTATTGCTTCTGATGCTTTTTTTAAATTTCAGGATCTGAAAACCGTTACTATTCCTGACAGTGTGACCAATATCGGATCCAGAGCATTTTATGAGTGTACAGTTCTTACTTCCGTTGAGCTTCCGGAAGGTCTTGAAATAATAGAGAGTGATGCTTTCTGCGCCTGCACAAATCTTACTTCGGTTTCACTTCCTTCCAGTGTTAAAATAATTGGGATGAGTGCATTTAATGTCTGTGACAACCTTAAAGAGGTAAGATATCACGGAACCGAAGAAGAATTCAACAGTATTGCAATGGGAAGCTATGTACGGGAAGAGATTGAGCCTTTTGTGGTATTTGAACCGTCCTCCGGTGATTCGTCCTCAGTGTCATCACAGCCCCAGGAAAGCGGAGAGGATTCCGATACTCAGGCTTCCGACACAGATCAGGATTCACAAAACCCGGTATCCGGAGTTTCAGGCGATACCGAAAGCTCATCCGACACCATAGCCGATGTTACTGACACTGAAAAGAGCTACGAAAGCTCAGACTCTGTTGTTTCTGACAGCAGCAAAAGCGGAACCGGTACCGCTTCTGATACATCCGGTACCGGTAATGACACATCGGATAATACTTCGTCTTCCTCCGGACAGGAGAATAACTCCGGTTTCATCGCATTGATAGTTACCGTAATTGCCGTGGCGCTGGCTGCAGTCATCGTTGCTGTTGTAGTGATCATCAAGAAAAAGAAATAAATGCAGCTCCATGCAAAGACTATGGTGCATCAGCCTTCTGCCGTGGGAAATCCCTTATTTAATACTGTTTTCCGATTAAAAACTGACACTTTTAATCGGAAAGGTCGCCGCCCGGGGCTGCGCCCATCTGTGCATGCGCACAGATGACGTCTCATGCAAACTCTGACGCGCTGATGCGCTATTAAAAGCAGACTATGTCGGCTTTTAATGGGAGTTTTGTATAAACTATGCGCCTATATGCAAAATAAAACGACCTCCGTCGGGAGGTCGTTTTTGCGTTCTGTGGTATGGTACTACAGGATGGTGTCCAGTACTGAGGTAAAGGCTCGTGGAGCTATAGTTGATTTTTAATAAGTAACATGGAGTGTATGTTCAGAGAAGCTAAACCTCCGCAGCGTCCTTCGCATCAATAGTTTTCTGCATGGATCTCAAAATAGCTCTGAGGGTGGCTGCAGGCGGGGCAGATCTCCGGCGCTTTTGTGCCCACAACGATGTGTCCGCAGTTGCGGCACTCCCATACTTTGACCTCGCTTTTTTCAAAAACGCTTGCAGTCTCGACATTTTTGAGCAGTGCGCGGTACCTCTCCTCGTGGTGCTTTTCGATGGCGGCGACCAGACGGAATTTTGCGGCAAGCTCAGGAAAGCCTTCTTCCTCGGCGGTTTTGGCAAAGCCCTCATACATATCCGTCCATTCGTAGTTTTCGCCGTCTGCGGCGGCTCCGAGGTTTTCGGCTGTAGTTCCGATACCGTTCAGCTCTTTGAACCACATTTTTGCGTGTTCTTTTTCGTTGTCGGCTGTTTTGAGAAAAAGAGCGGCTATCTGTTCAAAGCCTTCTTTTTTTGCTTTTGAAGCAAAATAGGTGTATTTGTTGCGGGCCATTGATTCGCCTGCAAAGGCTGCCTCAAGGTTCTTTTCGGTCTGTGTTCCTGCATATTTATTTGCCATTTAATCGTCTCCTGTCTGTTTGAATTTGATATTTGTCATCATCATACGTTATAATGCCGTAACTGCGGTCATTGACTGTGGAATGAGATCGGATCTGAGCGAAAAGTCAGTTACGGCATTACCCGATGGACGCTTGTTTTACTTCCCTTGCTTCCAGAGACCGTGGAGGTTGCAGTAGGCATAGACCGCCTCGACCTCTTCACCTTCACAAAGCGCAAAGCAGGCCTGAGGTTTGCTTCCGGGGGTCAGGGCCTTTCTCTGATTTCCAAGGTTTGTCTGCAGGGCTATCCACTCGATGTAGTGTTCCTCAAGCATGGGGTGTTCCACTGAGCCTACCGTTACGATAACCTTGTTGTCAGCCACCTCAAAAACAGGGACGTGCTTTTCTACAGCCGCGTCTGTTGTTCCGGGTTCAAGCTCGGTCATCCTCTGACCGCAGCACATTACGGGTGCGCCTGAGCTTTTCACCATTGCGATGATGTTGCCGCAGTGTTCGCAGATAAAGAATTTCATTTCCATAGTTTTGCCTCCTTTGATATTATATAATTTTGGGGTACCTGATCGAAACTGTCCGGTTTTATGTGCGGCGTTTGTCTGAGGAGAGATACATCAGAGCCGCTCCGAACAGAATAAATCCTCCGATAAGTATAAGGTTGACCGGGCGGGCATCCGCCATGCCTGTATCGGGCAGTTCATAATCCGATGCCGCATAGGTGTTTGTGAAGGTATAGATGACCTCCATGTCATAGGGGTCAACGATCTCCTGTGCCGTTCTGAGTGCCGTATCGGTGACGGTGTTGGCATCCTCGGACTTCGCAATGACTGCGTCCTCATTTGCAGATACCTTGTAAGCGGCAATGTAGAACGGCTGTTTTTCTTCGGTAACGGTATAGGCCGCATTGACAGGCAGCTCTTTGATAGTAAAGTACTGCCCGTTGCTGAGCTCTATGGAATAGACCGTGTCATTTTCCGTTCCCATGATGGTATCGGTATAGGGGATATTGTTGTCACTCAGTCTGCTGACCCTGTATTCCTTGCCGGCTTCAAGTCCCGAAAGTCTTACGGAGAATCTGAACTTCTGCTTGTTGTACGAGCTTTCGGGAAGGTTTGAATAGGTCATATCCAGCTTCTTTTTGACAGTGATATCGTGGGAAACCCTTGTGTTGATAAAGTTTACGGTCACCTCTTCACCTTCGTTTACGGTTTCGGTTCCGGTAGAAAGTGCTTGTCTGATCTCAGTGTTTGCACCGGACTGAGATACGAACTGCTCGACACCTCCCGCATCCGTAAGCTCATAAGAAGCAATGCAGTCAGACTTGCGCTCTGTGAAATTATAGGTCACTCCCACAGGGATACTGTAGAACCTGACCTCGCCGGCTTTAATTGAGAAGGTCATCTCAAGTGTTCCGCTGTCATCCGCCTGGGGATTTCCTATGCTTGTGCGGACGGTCTCGTTTGGCTTGAAGCCCTTCAGTTCCGCATCAAAGGTAAAGTCCTCAAGGCTGTCTCCCGAACCGCCTGTGACGGTCTTCTTCAGAGTAAGAGACTGTCTGATATCCCTTGTGTTTGTAAAGGTGACAAGGGCAGGGAGGTCTGTTTCTGCGGTTATCCATGATGTTGTGAGGTCCGTTCCTGCCTGTGAGCCTGAGACCTGATTTTTGAGCTGGCCGTCGATCTCGATCTTGTAGGAGGATGTATATTTTGCTCCTCCTTCTTCGGTAATGCGGAATCTCGCCTTATCGGGAACGACAAAGGTGTCGCTTTCGCCGTCTTTGAGGCTTATAAGCACCTCTGCTTCACCGAACTGATCCGTGGTAAAGAGAACCTCGTTTTCGGTTGAATACGCCTCGTTCCTGTGCAGTCCGGTGATGGCAACGATGAACTTATACGAATCTGTTCCGATCTCGTAATTGCCTGTAACTATCTTCTTCAAAGTAAGCTCAGCGATCGGTTCTTCTTCCTCCACATACTTTTTGGTGTTAGTAAAGATGAGCTCCGACGTTTCGTTCTTTGTGATAACGCCCTCTGCGTCACCGGTGAAGGTCTGGATATACCCGTCATACACCGCTTCGGTGATGCTGTAGTGATAACCTGCCGGTATATTTGTAAGCAGTTTTTCTTCACCCGCCAGAATATTTACGGTGGCTGTGCCGTTGGTGAAGCCTACACTTCCGTACATTGCCGCACCGGAGAGAGGAGCATCGTTTTCGTCCGTAATAACTATCGTGAAAGCAAAGGCCTTTGCGTTGTCCAGCTCGTTGAGCTCGGCGCCCTGTTCGGCTGCAAGGAGCTTTTTAAGGCTTATGCTTCCGTACTCGGGCGGGTCGATGGTGGTAATGTTGGTTATGGTGGCATAACCGGCCCTGTTCACTTCCGTTGCATTATACTTGCCCATGTTTTCGGAGGTGTAGTTTTCCAGCGTATCCTCCCAGGCGTAGTAGCTTACGGTAGTGTCTATTCCGGAGAAGGTATAGATCCAGGTGTCATCATTGCGGTACTCTACGGAACAGATATCGTCATCCGATGTATAAGAAGCAACCACTGCGCCGCCCATCGCGTTAGAGCTTACAAGCTCGGGAGCCTCATCAATCTCGGTAAGATAACCGGGAGTCGCTGCCGTATCAACAACAGCGTACTTGGCTTTTGAGGGTGTGGAGGAGGTGGCATAGGCTGTTCCGTTCTGGCCTTTCAGCTTCAGAGCATAGAACATATCATAACCGTTGAGATCATAGGTAAAGCTGTCAAAGTGCCATCTTTCGGATGATACGTATATCGTTTCCAGATTACTGCAATAATAGAACATCCAGCCCATATCTTTGATACTTACCGGACAGAAGGAGCTAAGGTCAAGCTCTGTCAGCGAGTTGCAATATTGGAACATTTGAGAAGTGTTGGTTACTTTCGAAATATCAAAGGAAGAGGTGCCGTTATCCTTGTTGAACTTGATACTCTGAATACCGGCACAATTGAAGAACATCCTGTACATATTTGTAGCGTTTGAAGTGTCCCAGCCACTGAGATCAAGCTCTTCAAGGGCGCTGCAGTTTTCAAACATCTGGCTCATTTTGCTTGCTCTCTGTGCTTTGAACTCCCGCCCGAATATTATCCCCTTCATCAGATTACTGCCATAGAACATAATGGACATATCTGTGGTGCGGGTAGTATTGAATACGGTCAGATCAAGGATACCGTCAAATGCAAGCATTTCCCTGAACATGCTGGTCATGGATTTTACACGCATAGTTGAAAATTCAGTGTCTCCGTTATCCTTTGCAAATCTGAGGAAATTCAGGGCTTTGCAGGCCCAGAACATTTCTGCCATGGTGGTGACCTTTTCGGTATTCCATCCGCTGAGATCAAGTGCTTTCAGGGAGTGGCATCCTTTGAACATTCCGTCGGCGGTCTCCACGTGGGTTGTGTCAAAGTGTTCAATGTTCAGTTCTTCGACAGTACGGCAACCGCTGAACATCCCGCTCAGGGAATATGCAGAGTCGGTCCTGAACCGCTCGGCGGGCAGGTCAATGCTTTTCAGAGCATAACAGGCTTCAAACATATAGTCTACCGAGAGCATATGCTCCGTGGTGAAATTCTCGCCCCAGGTTATGGTTTCAAGCGCATTGCAGCCCCTGAACATACCGTCGCCCCACTCTCCGTCGCCTCCGTATTCATCGCCTGTAGCATTATATATCGGTGCATTCGCGGTGTGCTGAGTGTCAAACCCGCCCAGGTCAAGTGTCTTGAGCTTTGCACAGCCTCTGAACAACCCACCCATGAAGACCATGTGAGATGTATCAAAGCCATAGGTGCCGTCATTCTTTTTGAAGTTGATGCTTTCAAGCTTGCTGCAATTGCAGAACATCTGTCTTGCGTTGAATACGCGGGAGGTATCAAGGGCGCTTACGTCAAGCTCTGTCAGAGAAGAGCATCCCACAAACATCCAGCTGGAATAGATCAGCTCCGGTGTGTTAAACAGCGTGCTGCCGTCATCGTTTGCGATCTTTATGCTTGTAAGCCCGCTGCATCCTTCGAACATGGATCTTGTGGTATAGACGCTGTCCGCTCTGAGGACGGAAAGATCAATGGAAGTAAGACCTGTGCAGTAGCGGAAGGTTTCACGGAACCTTTTGACCCTTCCGGTGTTGAATTTTGTGGTTCCGTCGGGCTTTGTGAAGCGTATCTCCTTAAGAACGCTGTTGGTGGTGTGATATTCCATCCAGAACATACGGTACGTGTCGTTCACTCTGCTGACATCCCAGTTGCTGAGGTCAAGTACACCGTTGTTTCCTTCATAGCTGTAACAATAAAAGAACATTTCCTGAGTTGAGTTTACAAGGTGCAGATCAAAGTTCTCAACATGGGCGTCTTTGAGAAGACTGCATGAATAGAATATGCCGTTGATCTTTCTCACGCGGGAGGTATCCCATGTGCTGCAGTCAAGCTCGGTCAGAGCCTTACAGCTCCAGAACATATTGGTTATGGATAAGGCTCTTGAAGTATCTAAAGCTGCCACGCCTGTGTCAAGGTCGGGGTCGTTGTTTGTGCTTATCTTGTTGAGAACAGGGTCGTCGCTGAACAAGGACTGCAATATTATGCAGTTGCCCGTATCAAAGTTTTCTCCCAGATAAAGCTCCTGCAGCTTTTTACATGCGTTGAACATCCAGCCCATATTGACGACATTGGAGGTGTCAAAGCTGCTTACGTCAAGAGTTGTAAGCTTTTCGCAGCTCCGGAACATATATTGCATATCAACTGCCTTCGGAGTGCGGAAGTTACTCAGGTTAAGTTCGGTAACAGCTTTGCAGCCGTCAAACATATACCCCATCATATATGTGTTATCCGTAACAAAAGCCGATGTGCCGTCATCCCTTGTGAGCTTTATTACGTTTTTGGTATTGGAACGGAACAGGTTGGTCATATTCAGGACCCTGGAGGTATCCCATCCGCTGACATCAAGCTCAAGCAGATTGGTTGTGTTATGGAACATATTGTGCATATCAACAAGAGATGATGTGTCAAAACCTCCTGTATTGTCATCCCTTTTTTGCTTGAAGGTCGTCAGACTGCTGCAGTCATGCAACATCAGGGCAGTTGTCCTTACATTATGGGTATCCCAGCTACTTACATCTATGTTTGTCAGTGCTGAAGAACTACAGAACATCTCAGACATACTTACAGCCTTTGATGTGTCAAAGGAAGTGGTGCCGTCTGCCCTCTGGAAGGTTATGGTTCTAAGAGCATATGTCTCTCTGAACATACGGAAAAAGTCTCTTACATTGGATGTATCAAACTCACTTATATCCATGCTTGTGGTTGTTCTTGCATTAAAAAACATTTCTCTTGCCGAGGTCAGCTTTGTAGTGTTGATACCGCTTAAATCAACATCCACATATTTTCTGTCAGTGTTCCAAAGGGTTCGGCATGAATTGGTAAGGTACACATTTTCTGCATCGGACCACCAATAGATCGTCTGGTCGCTGCTGTCGTACCATGCGTAGATACTGTATGAATACGCAGACTGGTCGTCTATCCTGTAGGCTGTTGAATTGCTGTTGATGATCGACCAGGCAGCCTCCGGCGTTCCGGTGTAGTGCCTGAATTTCTTTTGCGCATTTTTTATAGCGTTGCTCAGTCTGTTCCAGAAGTTGTTGTAGGCATCGCCGAAATATGCCTCACTTCGTTCGGGATAAACATTATAGACAGTGCTTTTGGTCAGATAACCGAACACACCGTTTGCCACATCGTCAATGACCGCATAGCTTGAATGACAGTATCTTGAATTGTATACGGTATTATCCTGACCCGTGAGGGATGTACAGCCGTAGAAGGTCTGATCTCTTTCGTTTGCGTTTGTGTAATTCCATCTTTCTGAAACATATATGGTTTCAAGCGCGGAACATGCACAAAAGGATCGTATCATATCGTTGAGCTTGGGAATATACCAGCTGCTCAGGTCCAATGTCTTGATGGAAGAACATTGCATGAATGTTTCATCAAGAGACAGAAGGTTCGAGGTGTCGAAGTCACTGATACCTTTTATTTCTGTCAGAGCGCTGCATCCATAGAACATACGATACATACTGTAGAGTCTGTGGGTGTCTATACCGCTCAGGTCCACACTTTTAAGGCTTGTACAGTTATAGAACATATTGTTGGTGTCATAGAGCTGTGATGTATTCAGTCCGTGCATATCAACGGTTTTAAGTGATGTGCATCCGGAAAACATTGAGTTCATGTATTTTATTGATGACAGATCAAGTCCCGTGAGATCCATGCTTTCCAGAGAAGTACAGCCGATGAACATACTGTTCATAGTTGTTACGGTACAGGCATTTACATTATCCATCCTGACAGATTTCAGATCGGTGCAGTTCTGGAACATATTCTGCATATCCTGTATGGTCTCTGTCTTCCAGTTGCTTATGTCAATGGTCTTGAGCTTTTTGCAGCCTGCAAAGAATGAAGTAAGGGCGTTTGTTCTGCAAAAATCAAGATCGTTTGGAATGGTAAGCTCGGAAAGCTCAGCGCATCCGTTAAACATATTGTTAATTAACAGGATGTTATGGGTCTTGAAGTTCGCAATATTGATTTTTGTGGCTGCCTTGCAGGATTGGAACAGACTCTCGGCTCTCTCAAGAGATACTGTATTGAAATACCTCAGGTCTATTTCCTTAAGGGCAGTACAGTTCATAAATGCGTTGTTCATATAATATACGCAAACTGCGGTGAATCTGGGACCAAAGGATATGTCGGTCATTGATTTACAGTTCTGGAACATATAGGACATTTCACCCAGGCTGTCCGAACACCAGAGCGAAAGATCAAGCTCTTTCAGTGCCTGACATTCATTGAACATATAGTTCATGTGTGTAACGCCTGCTGTATCGAAATTCTGTATATCAAGCCTTTGTACTTTTTTGCAGCCGTTGAACATTTGTGACATGTTAGTGACCGCAGCCGTATCAAAGCAGCTGAAATCAAGAGGTCTTTCGTCGGTGCTTTCAAGGGACTGGCAGCCGCCAAACATACATTCCATATTTGTGACAAGGCTCGTGTCAAAACCGCTCAGGTCAACGAATCTCAGCTTTTCACAGCTTGCGAACATATAATTCATGTTTGTAACGCAGGGGGTAGTGAACTTTACACCCAGAGTAATGAACTCCAGGTTTTTATCATTACAGAACAAATATTCCATTGTGGTGGCAGAGGAGGTATCGAACCCGCTGATGTCAAGACCTGTTACTGCCTGCTGACCGTCATGGGCTTCAGTATTGGTAAGGCTTACACAGTCCCGGAAAAGGTTTTGCATCTGGTTGACCTTTGATGTGTCGAAGCCCTCCACATCAATGAACTGGAGCTGCTGGCAGTTGTTGAACATACTTGCCATATTGCTGACGTGGGAGGTATTGAAGCTGCGCACGTCAAGACCCCTTATCCTGCGGGTGCCGTCGCTGTCCATCACGTTCCTGAGCTTGGTGCAGCTGCCGAACATACTGTTGATGAACGTACACTGGCCGGTGTTAAAGTGCGAAACGTCTATGAACTCAAGCTGGCTGCAGTTTCCGAACATAACGCTCATGTCAATGACGCGGGAGGTATCAAAGCCGCTGACGTCAAGACCTGTAAGACCGTGGGAGCCGTCCTCGTTCAAAACGTTTTTCAGCTTGGTACAGTTCTGGAACATATAGTCCATATTGGTGACGTTCGAGGTATCAAAACCGCTGACATCAATGAATTCAAGTTTACTGCAAAGACAGAACATAAATGACATACCGATGACCTTTTCGGTATTGAAGCGGGATACATCAAGTCCGGTAATGTTTTCGTTTCCGTCAGTGCCAAAGGTGTTTTTGAGGCTGTTGCAGTTGTAGAACATACAGTTCATGCGTATGACGTTTGAGGTGTCGAATTTTTCGCCGAACTCGATCTTTTCAAGCACTCTGCACTCCCTGAACATATTGTACATACTGTAGACGTTTGAGGTATCAAAGCCCCTGATGTCAAGTGATTTCAGGTTATGGCAGTTCTGGAACCAGCCGCCCATATCCTTTGCAAGAGAGGTGTCAAGCCCCGTTGTGTCGATGCTTGTAATATTATTACAGTCGGACCACAATGACTTTTGCAGATAAACCTTGACAGCGTTTGAATACCATACTATATTTCCGCTGCCCGTGTTGTCCCAGGCGTAGATATAATAGTCCGTGGTCTTGTCGTCCATCCTCTGGGCGGCGCCGCTGTCTATCTTTGCCTGTACCGTTTCAAAATCCCCCTCAAAGGGTGCAAAGGTCTTGATATTATTCTTCTGTCTCTGAGGAGCTACATTATATACATCTCCGGTAAAGTACGCCGCAGGCTCGCTGATATCTGAACTGATATGGATAGTCGGTTCAATGCCGCTGTCAAGACGGCTCTGTGTGGTCTCGTTGTCGTCCCATTTTTTGATAACGGTCACAGAACCGTTGGGGCTGTCCGTGAACACAAAGTTACCCGCATCGTTCTTTTCATGGTCCTGGATGGTGACATTACCGTACTTGTCGATATATACGAAGTAAGCAGTCTCATCAAGATTATATCCCTCGTCAAGCACCTCGGTCTCCTGTATCCAGTACTCTCCCGCAGGCAGGTCAGAGAAGGTGGCTCTGCCTGACCTTCTGTGATAATGTCGTTTATTGTCAGGTTATAGGGCTGAGTAGAGGCGTTGACCCAGCTCTTGATCTCCCACATCACATAGTAATAGTCGTCAGCGTCTTCGGGAGCGGTTCCCCATGAATTGTTCCATGACTGATAGGGCTGATGGTTTGTGTTGAGTGTCCGCTTGTAGGTGTTCGCAATGGAAGTAAAGGTGTTCATTCCTACAGGAGGGGCGGTGTCGTAGTCCTGGTCCAGTACTGTCTCCTGATCGTCATGAAATTCCAGCAGCTCAAGCTTTGTCCAGAACTCGTCCGACATTTTCATGTCCTCGTACTCAAAGGAGGTCTGGTTCGTGACATAGGCAAGCTCGATATATCCGGTCATTGCCGCAGAGAAATCCCTGTGGTTGGTTATTACCGCGGTATCCCCGATGATCTCATACTGGAACTGGTTGTCCTCATCGTTAAAGGTGCCGTCGTAGGCCTCCACCTCTTCCTTCATGGGTACAGAGACCTCAAGCTTATCTGCATATTGATCCTTACGGTTCCGCAGAAGCTGCTTGGGTACGGTTATCCTTATCTCACCCGGCGAGAAATAATCCTTACCGGAAAGGTCAAAATGGATATAGTAAATATACTTATGACCCGGCTGTACCGTTGTGGCCGTCCAGATATACTGTCCGTTGACATCTTCGGCGCCCTCAAGAAAATCCACCCTGAACTCCCTGATGCTCACTTCCTGAGGTGCGGCGGGATCGTCGTCTCCCGCATTGACAACAGTCAGCGGCATACAGGAAAGAAGGACCATGAGGGCGGTAAACAAAGAAAGGATCTTTTCAAGGGACTTTCTTACTCTTGTTTTTTTCCTGAACGGCATCTTGTACATTACTATTCCTCCCCTTAACACATAAAAAGCATGATATCCGGATCATTTTTATACGTTAAACCCGAACGCGGACTGTGTAAAAATAATTATCCTAAAGTATGTAATCATGATACAATAATACCACATTTTCCTATATTATACAATTATTATTATAATGTTTTACGGAATGTTCATATTTTGCGCCTGATGCCGCAGATATTGAAAAATCGGTTTTTTATCATTTTCTTATAGTAAAAGTCGTATAAATCTGATTTATTAATATATGGCTGCATGCTATAATTTCCGATAAGATATATTATTTCAATATAATGCGATATGAGCGTAAGAGGACATTAACTCGTTACGGAAACGGAGAAGAAGATTATGAAAAAATTATTGACCCCGCTCAGTGTTATTCTTTCAGCTGTAATAGCTGCCGGCGCCGCTGCGCCTGCCGCGGTATATGCCGCAAAGGATGAATTCGAAAAGAAGGAGATCACTGCCTATCTTTACAGAATGGACAAAACAAAGACCATAGAGTGTGTTTTCAGCAGCGACCTTCCCGGTGTTCCGTATATCACCGCAGAGGATTATTTTGGCTGTGTTGTTGACGGAGAATTCAGTGGCTCAAAAAACGATGACGGCACCTATACTGTCTCAAGCGCCGGAGGAAAACTGATAGTAGATACGGAGAATGACACTATGTTCACAGGCGCCGGTCAGAATATATTTAATGGGATGCAGCCCTTCACCGAGGGATCTATCCAGGATGCTCCATACCTGAAGAAGGTTGAAAAAGACGGTGAAACCTCCGGCGGAGGAGATTCTACCATTGACTTCGGAGCCTATGATATTGATCTTATCGAAAAGGACAGCAAGGCGTACTTCCCGCTGACAACCATTTCGGATTTGTTTTATAATTCTTATAATATGGGGCTCTATTTTGACGGGAGCATCTATTTCGTTCATGTTATGGAGGACCTGAACGGAAAAGCCTATTTTGATAAAACATCGGCTTATCATAATCTGGAACGTGATCCAAAGGTCGCAGAGTATACATATAATGAGCTTTGCTTTGTAATGGACAATATGTACGGATATCCTTCAAGGGCGTCTGATATTGGCGACACCATGAGAACGAATGGTTTTGACATGACCCTTGATATATACGGCGATGAATCCGAAAGGGCAAAGAAGCTTATCTGTTCTGATGACGTTACCGAGTTTATTCCAGGGCTGTTTTATCTTTCCGATCTGTTTGACGACGGAGGACATACAGCGTTTCATATTGTGAGCAGCTATATAAATATGGATGCCGATTCTCCTCTTCTTGCAGCGCTTAATTCCAGGTACACCGACCAGACCGACCCCGATTTAGAAGTCATGCAGAAAGTATATAGTAAGAATATATATGACAGCGTTTATCTGTCTAAGTTGGTGGATTACAGATCCGGTGAATACAAGAGCTATGAATTTATCAAAAGCTGGGACATTGATGATGCCACTAACATATGGTTTTTCCACAGTGATGACACCGCAGTTTTTGCTTTTGATCAGTTCAGAAACGAAGTTGTAGAACCTTTCAAGTGGTCCCTTGATTATGCAAAGGAAAACGGGATCAAAAATTTTGTTATTGATGTTTCCTGCAACAAAGGCGGATTGTCCAGTGTGCTTATGTATATGCTTGGAATTATGACCAACAACAAGTATCACACCAATTTGTCTCCTGTTCTTAACTTATATGGCGGCCAGGCAGGCAGTATTGAAAGCTCGGAAGCCAGTTATGTGGATTATAACCTTGACGGAGAGTTCAACGATCTTGACAAGGAAGTTGAGTATGATTTCAATTTTGCTGTTCTCACGTCTGAACAGTCCTTTTCCTGCGGCAATCTGTTTCCCTCAATGGCACATGATGAGGGAATTGCCATTATCGGAGAGAGAAGCGGCGGCGGAAGCTGCGGACTTGCAGTATTCTACACTCCGGAGCTGATGCCTTATACGATCTCCGGCCGTTCCAAGAATGTGTCAAAGAACGGGGAGGATATTGACATCGGAGTTCCTCTCGATTTTGAGCTCGTTCATGATACTTCCGAGGATGAAGATACTCTGAAGATCAGTTCAAAATACAGCGATTTTTACGATATTGACCACATCGGAGAGCTGATAGAAGCTTATTATTCGGGAGACAAAAGCGCACTGCAGTCCCTGACAGAAGAGTCCGCGAAAGACCCTTCACAGCAGAGTGAAGAAAGCGGCCGGACCTCGTCCGAAAACTTAAACGGATCTTCTGGCAGCGCCCTGCCGTGGATCATCGGTGCATCCGCCGCAGCCCTTGTGATCGTGATAGTTTGTGTTATTATAGTCGCTAAAAAGAAAAAGCATTCCGCTGCCCTCCCGGAAGAAGATGTCATTGATGATACGGATGATCTCCATACGGACATTAATGACGCGGACAATAACACTGCAGACAATTTCAACATAGACAATAACACTGCAGAGAACAGGGATACAGAAAAATGATCCTCGGTGGCGGCTTCGGTTCCCGATAATACAGTGCCACGCAGGAAGTACCATCGAGGTATGACCTGACTTGACGATTTATCGCTCCGGCTCGTCCGGGGCGTTGTTTTTTCCACGGGTAATACTATTTTCAGATTAAAAGCTGACACTTTTAATCTGAAAAGGTGCCGCCCGAGGCTGCGCCCATCTGTGCATACGCACAGATGACGTCTCATGCAAACTCCGACGCGCTGACGCGCTATTAATAACAGACTGTGTCTGATTTTAATGGGAGTTTAGTATGATACAGGCCGAGGATGCCTGTCCCCGGGGAACGGGCATCCCGCAATTCAATATATTATGGGACCCTTATGGACCGGAAAAACCGGTCAGCAAGGTTCCCCCAGCTATAAGGAGAGGGATAGGATGGAAGAATTGGATCTCTATCGGGATATATCACGGCGGACCGGCGGGGATATATACCTTGGTATCGTCGGGCCCGTCAGGACAGGCAAGTCTACCTTTATCAAGCGTTTCATGGACACCCTTGTAATACCCAATATCAAAAGCGAGGATCAGCGTGAGAGGGCGACGGATGAGCTCCCCCAATCCGCAGCCGGCAAGACCATCATGACCACCGAACCCAAGTTCATTCCCGAAAACGCCGTTGAGGTGACTCTTGAGGGCAACGCTGTATTCCGGGTAAGGATGATCGACTGTGTAGGATATATCGTACCGAGCGCCCTGGGCTACATAGAGGATGAAGCGCCTCGTATGGTAAAAACGCCCTGGTTTGACGATGCGATACCCTTTGACATGGCAGCCGAGATAGGAACACGGAAGGTCATCACCGATCACTCTACCATCGGTCTTGTTATCACTACCGACGGCAGCATCAGCGACATCGACCGCAGCGAATATGAGGACGCGGAGCAGCGGGTTATCAATGAACTGAAAGAGATAAACAAGCCCTTTGTGGTGCTTCTGAACTCTGTGGAGCCCCGGTCTGCCGGAACTGTGGAGCTTGCTTCCCGGCTCAGCGAAAAATACGGGGTTCCGGTGGAGCCTGTAAGCTGTATGGAGCTGGATGAGAATGAGATAAAGCGCATTATAGCGCAGGTGCTTTTTGAATTCCCCGTAAAAGAGATCAGGGTGGATATGCCCAAGTGGGTCACTTCACTTGACCGTTCTCACTGGCTTCGCAGCAAGGTGTTCTCTGCAATACAGGAGGGCGCAAGGGGAGCGGAAAAGATACGGGAGGTCAGCGACATTGCCGACAGGATAGCCGGCTGCGAGTATGTTGTCAGAGCCGAAACAAGCTCGGTTGATCTGGGTTCGGGTCATGCCCGGCTGAGGGTGGAGCTTGACGGATCACTGCTTTATCGTGTCATGGGGGAAAAGACCGGCTTTGACATTCAGGACGAGGGCGGACTACTTGACGTGATGACGGAGCTTTCCGGGATCAGGAAGAAATATGACCGTCTGCGTCAGGCATACGAGGACGTCAACGAGACCGGATACGGTATCGTCATGCCCACAATGGAGGAGCTTACCCTTGAGGAACCGGAGATAATCCGTCAGGGCGGACGGTACGGAGTGCGCCTGCGGGCAAACGCGCCTTCAATACACATGATGAAGACCACCATAAAGACAGAGATAACGCCTATAGTCGGGTCGGAGCAGCAGTCGGAGGAGCTTGTGGGATATCTTCTTAAGGAGTTTGAGGAAGAGCCGCTGAAGATCTGGGAGTCGAATATATTCGGCAAATCCCTCCATGAGCTTGTGAACGAGGGACTGCAGAACAAGCTCTACCGTATGCCCGCCGACGCCCGCAAAAAAATGAAAGAGACCATTGAGCGCGTCATCAACGACGGCTGCAACGGTCTGATATGTATTATTCTTTGATAGTCAGAAAGGGCAGAAAAAAACTCCCTCGGTAATGAGGGAGTTTTTACTGTCCTTGACAAAGTACAGTCTGTTCAATTTACCTGTCTACGTGATAATATCACATTATCCTTACGGGATGAGGCAGCACTCCGACAGCAAGAGCAGGAGTAACATGGATGGTGTAGTAGTTTTTCTTCATAAGTCCGTTGCTGTCCTTGGTCTTTACGCATACCTCATAGTCGGTAGCCATTTTGGGAGTGAGAAGTATCTCGTTGTTTTCGGAATACTTCTGGCAGGTCAGCCAGTGAGTGCCTTCTCTTCTGTAGTAGACCGCATAGACATAGCTTCCCGAACCGCCGGAGGCCTGAGCGTTGATGGTGATGGTATCGCCCAGTGTGATCTCCTCGGAGGAGAAGGCGGCTTCGAGATCCAGCTTGTTGCCCACTGAGATATTGAAGAGCTTCTGGTCTGTTTTGCCCCGTCCGTCAGTAACGGTAACTCTTACAACATAGTCGGTGTCGGCGGCTGCGGGCTTGAAGCTGCAGGATTCCGCACCCTCGGCAACGTCGCACTTGAACTTGAAGGTGCTCATGGAGGCGCGCTTGTAGTCTACCTTGTAGGTGTAGCCGTTATGTCCGCCGTAAGCTCCTAAGTTGACCGTGACGGTCTCACCGAAGGCGGGAGTCGTATTGGAGATGGTGGAGGTGTTCATAAGGCTGTATTTTACGTTGAGTTTGAAATCCTTGTTGATGACCTTGCCCTTGGCGTTTCTGGTCTTGAAGCGCACATCATAGAGCATTGCGCCCTTTGTTCTCAGCTCAAGCACAGGATCGCTGCTGTAGCCTCTGGCCTTCATGCTGCAGGGCGGCTGTCCCGAGGGCACGGGAAGAGGCGGACCGGGCTACCACATCAGGGGCGAGTTTTCACAAAACGGATTTATAAACGACCTGCGGCACACCGAGGGCGTGCTTTCAATGGCGCGCACAATGATACCCGATTCTGCCGGATCCCAGTTCTTCATCATGCATAAGGCAGCGCCTCACCTTGACGGTGCATATGCCGCCTTCGGCAAGGTCATCGAGGGTATGGACACCGTCAATGCCATTGCAGAGTGTAACACCGACTATGCTGACAGACCCGTTGTGCCTCAGGTGATGAAGACAGTCACCGTTGAGACCTTCGGCGTTGACTATCCTGAGCCTGAAAAGGTCTGATGTCACTGAAAGACAAACATAAAACAAAAATATGGCAGTCATTTCACTAAATGCGGAATGACTGCCTTTGTTATACGTTTTTTTTGGTCATAAGAGATACATTTTGTTCATTCAAATTGTTGACATAAACCACAACAGAGTGTATAATTGTGATAAAGGTATGTCAAATAAATACACGAAAGAAGTGAGATAATGAACAATTCGGCAACCTGTCCCCATTGTGGCGGAAACAATGTCTTGATTCAGGCTGTTTCCAATACCTACTCCACCAAAAGAAAAGGATGTGCTTATTGGCTTATTATCGGATGGTGGCTTGAACCATTGCTGTGGATATTTCTGACTCTTCCGAAATTGCTGTATGAATTACTTCGAGGCGGTAAAACAAAAACAGAAATTAAAACTATGGCCGTATGTCAATCCTGCGGTTATCGATGGCAGATAAACAGACCGATCACCCCGAATAATAAAGTACAGTCAACTTCCGCTCAGCAGCAGTCTTTAAATCAGAGACAATCCGTAAATCTGGGACAGTCTGTCAACATTTCGGGTTCATCTGACAGTCAGGGTAATCAACGTGTTGCCGGTACTGAGAAAAAAACAAATAAGCCGTCACCCGTAATGATTATTGCAATTGTTGCTGCTTCATTGTTTGTCGGAAGCGCTGCTATAGCCGGAATAATACAGGGTATTACTAATCCTGACAAAAAGAAATCCGCCACAGACTCTGCCGTTTCATCGGAAGTGTCAGAAAAGAGCGAGGAATCATCCTCTGCCACAATCGACAAAGGCGGCACTGTGATAGATTGTGATTCTATGAACGTATTAAGCAGCGGATATTACAAGTCTTTTATGTACGGAGATGGCGGGGAGCCTGTTCTGAAATCCGGATGGCAGGTTCCGAAAGGTAAATACAGAATCGATGTTATAAAGACCAAGGCATGGGTACAGGTATCCTTTTATGAGGCAAAAAGCGGAACGCCTGAGCCGGTTATGTCCGACAAAGCGCCTATTCTTTTGAAAAAAGGAGAAACGGCAGTTGTAGAGATGAACGGCGAAGAGTATTTGGATATAGCTGAACCTGATCATATTACCTTGACAATGTTAAGTGAAGAGAATAATTAAAGTTCGGATCATATAAGGAAATACAGTATAGAAAATGCCGTCGGAAGCGTGAAGCTGACCGGCGGCTTTCTACTAAATCATAGAATTGTATATTACGGGGATCTTATAAGGGACGTAACATAACAGCGGTAAACATTTGTAATGATATAATATATACTTCTGTTTATGAAAGCCTGTACACATAGGCCGAGTATGCGGGGAGTGTCAGCTCCAGCTTGCCGTCATAGTGATTGAAACGATAGGCCGAATCCTCCACTGCAACAAACGCATGGTCAACGGTGCGCTTGTTCTCGGGGAGCTTCAGCTCGTACTGCTGCTGTGTATTGCTGAAATTGAATATGGTGAGCAGGGTCTCCTTTTTGCTGCGGCGGATAACCGCATAGACAACCTTCTGCTCCTGATGGCAGTCGGCCCATTCAAAGCCCTTTTCGTCATAGTCCTGTTCCGAAAGGGCGGGGCTGTTCAGGTAAAGATGATTGAGGCTCTTCATGTATCTGTAGAAATCCAGGTGTGGACCTCCGTCCAGAAGGTAGAAATCCTGCTGGCGCTTTTCGTCCCATTCACGGAGCTGTCCCAGCTCGTTGCCCATAAAGTTCAGCTTTTTGCCGGGATGTACCGTCATGTAGAGATAGAGCAGTCTTGCCTGACGGAGCTTTTCATCAGGTGAGCCGAAGATCTTGTTTACAATGGTTCCCTTGCCGTGTACGACCTCGTCGTGAGAAAGGGGAAGAAGATAGTTTTCGTCTCCGAAATACATCATTGAGAAGGTCAGCCTGTGGTAGTTTGCCGTTCTGTCCTGGGGAGGAAGAGCAAGAAAATCAAGGGTGTCGTGCATCCAGCCCAGATCCCATTTATAGTCAAAGCCCAGTCCGTTCTGATCGGTTTTGCAGGTAATGCCCTTGAAGCTGGTGCTGTCCTCGGCAATGAGCATACAGCCCGGGTTCAGCTCCCGGAGATGGCGGTTCATGGTCTTTACAAAGTTGACTGCATTTGCATTGACGCCCCGGCGCTCGTCACCCTGCCAGAAGATGATATTGCTGATGGCGTCCATGCGGAGACCGTCAAAGTGGAACTCCCTGAGCCAGTAGTTTGCGGAGGACTGCAGAAAGCTGCGTACCTCGCCTCTTGAGTGCATGAAGTTGCAGCTTCCCCATTCGCTGCGTCCCACATCGTTGTTGGGATACTCATACAGAGCCGAGCCGTCATATCTCAGCAGACCATAGTCGTCCACCGCAAAATGTACCGGTACAAAGTCAAGGATGACTCCGATGTCGTTCCGGTGGAGATTGTCGATGAGAGCCTTGAGCTGATCGGGGCTGCCGTAGCGGGAGGTGGGGGCAAAGTAGCCGGTGGTCTGATATCCCCAGCTTTCATCACAGGGATGCTCGCACAGGGGAAGGAACTCTACATAATTATATCCGCTTTCCTTAAGATAGGGGATAAGTACGTTTCCCAGCTCTTCATAATTGTACCATGCGTCGGGAGCGTCTCCCGGCTTTTTGAAGGAACCGGCGTGCATTTCGTATATGTTAAGAGGCTTGTCCTTCATGGTGCTGCGCTTTTTCATCCAGCCTTCATCGCTGAAATGATAGCGGTTCATGTCGAAGAGTATTGACTTGTGTTCGGGGCGGCGCTGCATTGCGTTGCCGTAGGGGTCGCAGTGGTCGGTATATCCGTTGTGTGAGTAAATGCGGTATTCATAAACGCTGCCGTATGTGTAGTCGCTGACGGTAGTCTCATAGAACTGTCCGTTGTATATCTTGTCCATGGGTATGCAGCGGCCGTTCAGTATAAGCTCCACTCTGTGTGCCTGGGGAGCAAAGGTGCGGAAGACCATTCCGTTCTCTGTGGGATGTGCTCCAAGAAACTGATGTGCGTCAAAGATCTCGCCTGTGTAGAAACCATAAAAATCCATAATACATCCTCCTGTTGCATTGACTTTTGTTTGTTTACTGACTATAATTAATATAACACAGTCAATTAAAAAATCAACGGGCAAAATCAGCCATCGGTAAAATAATTGACACTAATCAAATAATGACAAGGAGTGCTACTATGGACATGAGAGAAATGAAGACCCGCCGCAGCATTACAAACGCTTTTCTTGACATCCGTTCAAAAAAGCCTTTGGAACGCATCACCATCAAGGAGCTTTGTGAGCTTGCCGAGATCAGCAAGGCTACCTTCTACCTTCACTACAAGGATATCTACGACCTGTCAGACACCCTGCAGGTCCAGACCATCAAGGATATTCTCAGCTATATGAAAAATCCCACCGACCTTGTTTATGATCCTTGCGCTGCCAGCAAGGATCTGATCGATGGGTTCTATGCAAACCGGGGCATAGTTACAATATTGTTTTCCGGTTCTCAGTTCTCATGTCTGCCGGAAAAGATAGAGGCCGAGATAAAAGAGGTTCTGTTCAGGGATTTTCCCCACCTTAAGGATGACGTATACGCAAACATCCGCATAACCTATCAGCTTATGGGCACCTTCTACGCCTTCTATAAATGTGAGAACACCTTCGGATTCGATAAGGTGTTTGCCGCAGTTGAGCGCATAACGGCACACTTTGAATCCGACGCCCCTGCAAGACCGGAGGAATAAACGCTCCGGTTCGGGACAATTAATTAGAAGTGACGCCGGCTTCCCCGTGGAACGATGTCATTTTCCGTGCAGTAGTATTCCATCCAAATGAATGATGCTTCAAACCGGACGCTGACTTATCCCAAAGTTTGTCGGCGTATCCCGGAGAACCATGCCCCGCCTTTTAGACGACAATAACCTGAGTGAACAGATGACCCTCAGGTCACGATAACACCCCTCATTGTCATGTCGGGAGCGACGGATGTAAGCCGGATATTGACTATCCTGCCGATGTCCTCCGGATGGGCCTCGATCATCACGGGGGTATAGTTCATGGTGTAGCCCTCATAGAGACCGTCCTTTGAGCGGGACTCGATCAGCACCTGTTCCGTGCGTCCGATCTGAGAATCCAGAAAGGAGAGCATACCTTTTTTCGCCGCCTGTGCCATACGGGCGGCTCTTTCTTTTTTGATCTCGGGAGAAAGATGACCCGAGGCCCTGTCCGCTGCCGTTCCCGCCCTGCGGGAGTAGGGGAAGATATGTGTTCTTGCAAAACCTATTTTTTCGACGAACTCCATGGACTGACGGAATTCTTCCTCCGTCTCGCCCACAAAGCCCACCATTACATCAGTGGTGATGGAGGGATTCTCAAAAATACTGCGAATATTTCCGACAATAGTTTCATATTCTGCTGTGGTGTAGTGACGGTTCATCCGTTTCAGGGTAGTGTCACAGCCGCTCTGCAGAGCCAGATGGAACTGGGGACAGAAATTGTCATACCGCGAAAAGCACTCAAGGGTATCGGGATCCATTGATTCCGGCTCCAGGGAACCAAGTCTTATCCGGATGTCGGCGCTTTCACAGGCTGTTTTTACCGCATCGGCAAAGGTCAGCCCAAGGTCGCTGCCGTAGGAGGAAAGATTGATCCCGATAAGCACAACTTCTTTGTAGCCGTTCTTTGCAAAGGCGGTTATCTCCCGGCTGATATATTCGGGAGTGCAGGAGCGTACCCTTCCCCTTGCGTAGGGAATTATGCAGTAGGAGCAGAACCGGTTGCAGCCGTCCTCGATCTTAAGGAACGCCCGGGTGCGGTTGATGAAGTCGTCAACAAAAAGCTCTTCATATTCGTCCTTTTTGCGGTATTCCTCAACGGAAGTCATCTTTGCGCCTTTTCCGAAGTATTCATCAAGTACCGGTACAAGGTCGCTGCGGCGCTTGTTGCCCAGAACGATGTCCACCTCCGGCAGGGTCTTTCCGCAGTCCGGAAAGGCCTGAGCCATGCACCCTGTGAGGACGATGACTGAAAAGGGACATTCACGGCGCAGACGGTGTATGAGCTTGACTGCCTTCTGCTCGCTGGCCTTCGTTACGGCGCAGGAATTTATGACGATCACATCCGCAGAGTCGTCTTCACCCACTATTTCATAGCCCTGCTCCTGAAGACTGCGGAACATGGCCTGCGATTCAAACTGGTTTACCTTGCACCCCAAGGTTAGTATCTTTGCCTTCATATTTTCCTTTCCCTTCTGCATAGTGATTAATGACTAAAAAATCCGGAACATAAGCCAAAATATAGTTTTTGATACGAAAATTCGATAAATGGACAAATCAGACAATTTTTTTCGATTTTTTTATTGACCTTGCCATGGATAACTGATAGAATTATATTGAAAGGACCGCACTGCAGCGGAAATGATGAACGGAGGTCGCCGGATATGTATACGACAAAGATATTCCTCAGAGATCTTGACTGCGTGAAGCAGTTCGCCGCCATGACAGCTAAGTACGACAAGCTCAAGATCAACCTTATTTCTGACATATACACAATTGACGCTCATTCGCTGATCGGAATAATAAGTCTCGATATCACCAATCCCATGGAGCTGGTGGTACCTGACGAAGAACCCTCAAAGGAATTCCTTGACGATCTTGCTCCGTTTCTCTTTGACGAAGCGGCAGCGGAAGGAACAAAATAATAACAAGTCAGCTTTGCTGCGGCACGGTTTTTCCGTGCCGTTTTTTGTTTTTCGTGTCCGTGATACGAGGCGGTAAAGCAGGCGGGTCAAATGTTTATGACAGTCAGTTTGTTGTCCTTACTTCCCATATTGCCCCTCCGGTAATTTACAATAGCCTCTCATCCGTTTTCGTCGATCCAGCCGCTGAGCTGTTCCCATTCCTCATACATTGCGTCAAGACCGTGCTGAACGCTGTCAAGCTCCTCCGTCAGCTTCAGGGTCTTTTCATAGTCGCAGGCGTTTTCAGGGTCATTCAGGGAGTCGCCGATCTGCGTCAGTCTGTCCTCCTGCTCGGAGATCTCCGTTTCAAGCTTTGCAAGTCTTGCCTTATAGCGCCTGCGCAGGCTGTCCCGCTCTTTTTTGTTTTTATATTCTGCCTGTTTTTCGGAAGCGGTCTCGGCGGGCTTCTTTTCAGGCTTGTCGAAGGGTCTGAATTTGTTCAGGAAGCTGTCGTAATTTCCCTCAAACACCTTTATCCCCTCCGGAGTAAGATAGAATATCTTGTCCGCAAGACTGTTGATAAGGTAACGGTCATGGGATACCGCCAGCAGTGTTCCTTCATACCCGCTGAGAGCGTCCTGCAGGGCTTCGCAGGAGTTGATGTCAAGGTGGTTGGTGGGCTCGTCCAGCAGGAGAAAATTCGCCCGGGACAGCATAAGCTCCGTCAGCAGCACCTTTGCGCGTTCGCCGCCGCTGAGTGAGGACAGGGGTTTGAATACATCGTCGTTTTTGAAAAGCAGCTTTGCAAGAGTGCTGCGTATTTCTGTATTGGTCATAGAGGGGAAGCTGTCGGCTATCTCTTCGAATACCGTTTTGCTGCTGTCCATCCCGCTCTGTATCTGGTCGTAATAACCCTTTTTTACTTCAACGCCGTAGCGAATCCGTCCGCTTTGCGCCTGATACTGACCCAGCAGTGTCCTGATGAGGGATGTTTTTCCGCAGCCGTTGGGACCCAGCAGGAATATCTTTTCGCCCCTGTGTATCTCAAATTCCACGTTCCTGAAAAGGGGCTTTCCGTCAAAGCTGAGGGAAACGTCCTTTACCTCAAGCACGTCGTCGCCGCTCTGCCGGTTTATATCCAGCCGGAAGATCATGGCATCGGGTTCGTTTTCCGGCTTTTCAAGGGTCTTTTCCAGCTTGTCAACTATCTTCTGCTTGCTTTCGGCGGTTTTTATATTCTTCTCACGGTTCCATCTTTTTTGCTGTTCGATGATACCTTCAAGCCGGTTTATCTCTCTTACGGTGTTGTCATACACTCTCTTTGCCGCCAGTCGTCTTTCATTGCGCTGGGGAAGATAGGCGGAGTAGCTTCCTTTATAGGTGGTCATTTTCTTGTTTTCAAGCTCAAAGGTCCGTTCGGTCACCTTGTCAAGAAAATACCGGTCATGGGATATAACGATAAAGGCGCAGCGGGATTCTGTAAGATATTCCTCCAGCCATTCCACGGACTGTGTATCAAGATGGTTTGTGGGCTCATCCAGCAGCAGAAGGTCGGCGTCGCACAAAAGCAGCTTTGCAAGCTGCAGCTTTGCCCTCTGACCTCCGCTGAGGGAGCGTATGGGCAGGTTCATCTGAGTGTCGTCAAACCCCAGACCCAGCAGTGCGGAACGTGCCCGGGAACGGTAGGTAAGACCGCCCCTGCGTGTCAGCTCGTCATTGAGAAAAGCCTGACGCTCCACCATTGAGTGGATGTCGCCCATGCTCATTGCGATCTTTTCGTTCAGCAGCTCCAGTTCCGTTTCAGCGTCAATAAGTCCGCTGAAAACGGTCAGTACCTCGTCGTATGCCGACCGGTCAAGACTGCGGCAGACGTGCTGCTCCATATAGCCTATACGGGTGTTTTTGTTCAGTATTATTTCCCCGGCGGTGGGTTCAAGCTCACCTGTCAGCAGCTTGAAAAGGGTAGTCTTGCCGCAGCCGTTCACGCCGATAAGACCCACCCTGTCGCCGGACTGTATCTCAAATGTCATGTTGTCAAACAGCTTCTGCTCTCCGAATTCCATGGAAAGCCCGCTTACAGTTACAATAGCCATTTTTTCACCGTCATTTCGTTTCTTGGATTTTCCGATGCTCTGCACCTCATATCGTCACAGCCTCCGAAAACCTGACTCTCTCTATCATACCACAACTCTTCATATAAATCAATGCGCCGGCGCCCGGCGAGCACGTCAATCTAAATCTGTCATATTTTGTAATCAAAAGAAATGCATTGCCTATGGTATAGTAATAATAGGAGGTGCTTAAGATATG
>JBGUWL010000131.1:0-2020 GCA_045221075.1 Acutalibacteraceae bacterium | reverse complement strand
ACCTATGTCCACTCCGTTCTGGACGAGCTGTGGGTGGGCATGGCCGACGAGCTCAAGGAGGAGGGCAAGTACAAGGTGGAGGACGGCAAGCTCCTCCTCTCCGACAGTCCGGAACACAACGTGGACCCCAAGGTCTACCACCCCTTCACCCTGGAAAAGGGCGTGCTGACGCTGGAGAAAGCGGTGGGCGGCACCGACAGCAGCGAGCTTGACACGTTCTTCCCGCTGGTCTTCCGGGCCGGATAAGCGACCGCGCCAACGCAGGCGGCCTGTCCTGAAAATGGGACAGGCCGCCTGTTATTCTGTTCTCAGAAAGAACGTTGATTGACAAAGTGAAGGTTAAATTTGAAGGGTAAAAATGAGGATTTAAGGTGACGATCACTAAGGCAACAAAGATGGTATAAAATAGATTCGGTCATGTTCTGCGGAAAGCAGGTTGTATATGAGTCGAATCACATTATCCGAAAGAGTGGCGATCGAGGCGGGCCTGTACGGGAGGCAGAGCCTGAAAGAGATCGCGGAAAAGATCCAAAAGAGTCCTCGTCATGTGTCGGCGGAGTTGAAACGGAACAGTACAAAGATAAAAGGGATCCGTCCCCACGGAAAAGATTGCCGAAATGCCACGGGATGCAAGAGGCAGGGATTATGCGGCGACGCGTTCTGCCGGAAGCGGTGTGTAGCCTGCCAAAGTGTGGATTGCCAAACGGTCTGCCGCGCATACAACAATTCACCTTGTATTCAGCTGCAGCGGCCGCCGTATGTCTGCAATGTGTGCGGCAACCGAAGAAAGTGCAAGATGGATCGGGCCTATTACATCGCCCAGCAGGCCGACGCCATGGCCAGGAGGAGGTACGCAGACGCCAGGAGCAAGCCGCATTTACAGGGAGAAGAGATGGAAGCGCTGGACGCTTTGGTATCTCCGCTGATCAGGAAAGGACAGCCGTTAACGCACATCTTTTCGGCACACGGCAAGGAGATCCCTGTTTCCCAAAGGACCCTGTATCGTTACATAGAGGACAGGAAGCTCAGCATTGGGAATCTGGATCTGCGCAGGAAGGTCGGTTACCGTCCACGTCGAAAGAAAAAAGAGCCGTCTGCGAAGTTTATGAACCAGGAGTTCCGAAAAACAAGATCTTATGCGGACTTCCTGACGTATATGGAGAAGCATCCGAACACGCCCTATGTGGAAATGGACACGGTAAAGGGCGTGCGGGAAAAGGGCAAGCGACTGCTGACGATGCTCTTCACCGAGCAGAACTTCATGCTGACGCTGCTCATGCCGGACGGGAGAGCGGAGAGCGTTGTGGAGCAATTTGACTGGCTGAGCAGCGCCCTGGGCTTGGATAGCTTTCGCAGCCTTTTTCCTGTGATCCTCACAGACAACGGCAGTGAGTTCAAGCACACCAGAGAATTGGAGACCACTGAAGAGGGCGAACAGCGGACAAAAGTGTTTTACTGTGATCCACAAGCCTCCTGGCAGAAAGCGCACATCGAAAAGAACCATGAGTATATTCGTTATGTGTTGCCCAAGGGGAAGTCTTTCAGTCCCTATGATCAGGAAGATATGGTTCTCCTCATGAGCCACATCAACAGCACAAAAAGGGACAAGCTCGGCGGCAAGTCTCCTTTCGATCTCTTCAAGAGCCCGGAGCAGCAGAAGCTCATCTCCGTTTTGGGACTGCGTGAGATTCTGGCGGATGAGATCAACCTTACACCCAGGCTTCTGAGACGTAAGAATCCGGAAGCATAGTTTTTCTTTGCTGGGTTTGCTATCCTCTGCCAGCCCGGCAAGACAGCTTCATCATAGAAAGCGGAACGTGACCGTCCATACCGTCAAGGCGGGGTGACGTTCACTTTTACAAAAGCACGCTTCGTCCTGTCCGCTTTGCTATGCGTATTTTTGTACACACCCGGCGCTTTTGGCCGTGTTTTCTCTCTCAGAAAGCCTCCAAAACGCGCCGTAAGCCGTTGAATGATCTCGGCTGGTATATTCATATTACCTTCTCTTTTTCATTCAACG
>JBGUWL010000130.1:0-35658 GCA_045221075.1 Acutalibacteraceae bacterium | reverse complement strand
GGCAATACCGCACAGAGATAGTGCCGCAGATGCGCAGTAGATTTTTTCGTCAGATTGTATCAAAATTCCGCAGGAATACTGACGTATTTCAAGGGATTTTGGTGCAAGATGACGGAAAAAGATCAAGGAGATGTGGTGCTAAGCCGCAAGGCGGTCTTTGTGCGGTGTTGCCTTAATATTTACTCGTGATTCCTTTCGCTTTTTCTGGCATGAATCATATAATGGTTCCGGGTATAAATATTATTATTTATTCATTATTCATTATTAACTATTCATTGAGCGGGCAAAGCGAGCGTTTCCGCTCATAACTCATAACTCATAACTCATAACTCATAACTCGATCAGACGTTTATTTCCGCAGTCTCGGTCTCTACTGCTTCGTAGGGTGCAAGTGCGGGAGCGACTACCTCGTTCAGGAAATCGGTAGTCTGCTGAGGCGCTCTGCCTACATACTTTTCGGGACGGCAAAGCTCCTGAAGCTCTTCAAGGGTCTTGCCGAAGGCCGGGTCTGCGGCGATCTTTTCAAGCAGGTCGTTCCTGCCGCCGCTGCTCTTTATCACCTGTGAAGCGGCTCTGATCTTTTCGTGCAGCTCCTGACGGTTGCCGCCGGCCTTTACCGCATCCATCATGATGTTCTCTGTCATCATGAAGGGCAGCTCGTTCATCAGATGAGCGGTGATGACATTTTCATATACCACAAGGCCGTCACTGATGTTGAGATAGAGATTGAGGATCGCATCTACCGCAAGGAAGGCCTCGGGTATGCTGAGTCTCTTGTTTGCGGAGTCGTCAAGGGTCCTCTCGAACCACTGGGTAGCAGCGGTGATGTAGGGATTGAGAACGTCCGCCATTACATAGCGTGAAAGAGAGGTCATTCTCTCAGAGCGCATGGGATTGCGCTTGTATGCCATTGCGCTGGAACCGATCTGGTTCTTTTCAAAGGGCTCTTCGATCTCCTTGAGATGCTGCAGCAGACGAATGTCATTGGAGAATTTTGATGCGCTCTGGGCGATGCCTGCAAGCACGTTTACAACACGGCTGTCCAGCTTTCTGGAATAGGTCTGACCCGAAACCGCAAAGCAGCCGTCATAGCCCATCTTCTTTGCGATAAGCCTGTCTATCTCCTTGCACTTCTCGTGGTCACCGTCAAACAGCTCCAGGAAGCTTGCCTGAGTGCCGGTGGTTCCCTTGCAGCCCAGAAGCTTCATTGTGGAAATGACATATCTTACGTCTTCAAGATCCATCAGAAGCTCCTGTATCCACAGGGTCGCCCTCTTGCCTACTGTGGTAGGCTGTGCGGGCTGGAAGTGAGTGAATGCAAGGGTGGGAAGCTCCTTGTATTTATCGGCAAAGGCAGAAAGCTGGCGGATAACGCCTACAAGCTTCTTCTCGACTATCTTTAGAGCCTCAGTCATAATGATGACGTCGGTGTTGTCGCCGACATAGCAGGATGTAGCACCCAGATGGATGATGCCCGCAGCCTTGGGGCACTGTACCCCATAGGCATAAACGTGGGACATTACGTCGTGGCGGACGATCTTCTCTCTCTCTTCGGCCACCTCGTAATTGATGTCCTCAGCGTGAGCCTTAAGCTCTTCGATCTGTTCTTCGGTTATGTTAAGACCAAGCTCGTGTTCCGCCTCTGCAAGGGCTATCCACAGCTTTCTCCAGGTCTTGAATTTTTTATCGGGAGAAAAAATGTATTTCATTTCCTTGTCTGCATAGCGTGATGACAAGGGGGATTCGTAAGTATCTCTCATGGCGGTGCCTTTCCGCAGCTCAGGGCTGCTGTTTTGTGGTAGACGGGTCGGGAATACCGGTCATGGTACGTGACCCGTTTTTTCCGTCGGTCATGCCGTCGGACAGAATGTGGGAAACGATTTACTGCCGGAAACGATTCATTGTGGGTACACTCATCGAAATCGGATCAACTGTCAGCAGCCTCATCGGAGTGGGCTGACTGTCAGAGTAATTCATTGTTGATGGTTTGACTGACAATGCACTCACGGTAGGAGTGTTCAATGCAGGAACGCTCACAGTCGGAGTGTTCACAACAGGAGAGTTCACAGTCGGCCGCTCACAGTCACGCGTTCACAGCCGGTGATTCACAGGAGGAACGTTCAAAGTCAGAGCGGTCACAACAAGAGAGTTCACAGTCGGATACGATCCGCTGCCGATGTTCTCATCGTCGGTCGTTTACTGTTCGTCCTTACCGATGCAGTTGTCCTGAGGTTTCTTCGGCGGGAGCTTCTTGTCAAAATCCACGCCGCCTCTTTCTTTTCCGGCAAGCATTTTTTCCGGTATCTTTGTGGGATAGCAGCCGGAGAAGCAGGCGTCGCACACTCCCTTGCCGCAGCCTCCCAGCATATCGTCCAGCTTGTCCGGCGGCAGGAAACCAAGGGTGTCTGCGCCTGTAAGCCGGCAGATCTCGTCGATGGTATGCTTTACGGCGATAAGCTCGTCACGGGACGGGATGTCCGTTCCGTAGAAGCAGGGCCATATAAAGGGCGGTGAGCTTATCCTGAGATGGACTTCCTTTGCTCCGGCGTTCCGGAGCATGGTGACTATCCTGTCGCAGGTAGTACCCCTGACGATGGAGTCGTCTATCACCACCACCCGCTTGCCCTTCAGCACGGAACCAAGGGGATTGAGCTTCAGCTTTACACTGTTTGCCCTTTCCTTCTGGGTAGGCTTGATGAAGGTCCGGCCGATATAGCCGTTCTTTACAATGCCCTTTTCATAGGGTATGCCGGATTCTTCGCTGTAGCCGATGGCGGCGTCTATGCCGGATTCGGGAACACCGATTACTATGTCGGCTTCAACGGGGTATTCCCTTGCAAGTATCCTTCCGGCCTCCTTGCGGGACTCGTAAACGCTGATGCCGTCGATGGTGGAATCCGTGCGGGCAAAGTAGATGTACTCAAACACACAGAGGGCCTTTTTCTTTCCGGCGTCAGTCATAATGGAGCGGACGCCGTTTTCGTCCACCACAACTATCTCTCCCGGAAGTACGTCCCGTTCAAACACCGCTCCGCAGGCGTCAAGAGCGCTGCTCTCGGATGCGAAAAGAACGGAATTGCCCAGTCTGCCCATACAAAGGGGGCGGAAGCCGTGGGGGTCACGGGCGGCAATGAGCTTTTTGGGACTCATTACAAGAAGGGAATATGCTCCGTCGATCTGCTTCATCGTCCTTGCAACGGCATCCTCGACGGATTCCGCGTGTATTCTCTCCCGGGCGATGAGATAAGCGATGGCCTCGGAGTCGATGGTGGTCTGAAAAATCGCGCCCCGGCGCTCCAGCTCCCGTCTTATCTGGTAGGCGTTGGTAAGATTTCCGTTGTGGGCAATTGCCAGCGTACCCTTTATATAACGCATAACAAGCGGCTGTGAGTTTTCACGCACACTGCCGCCTGCCGTTGAGTATCTTACATGGGAAATGGCCATCTGACCCTTGAGCTCCTTAAGGACCTCATGTCCGAAGACCTCGCTTACAAGACCCATGTTCTTATGTCCGCTGATAACGCCCCCGTCGTTGACAGATATGCCGCAGCTTTCCTGACCTCTGTGCTGGAGCGCCAGAAGTCCGTTATAACAAGCATAGGCGGGTTCAAGAATGTCATCGCCGTATATGCCGAAAACGCCGCACTCCTCATGCAGCTTTTCGTCAAAACAGCTTCCTGGATCAATACTCAAATAATTCACCATCCTGCAGCTCACGGCTGCCGTCAAAGAGTTCATGGGAACATTTATAATATGTATAATATGTTCCGGTCGGACATACCGGCGGGGAAGGTCCCGGAGGTTCCGGAATGATGTACATTATTATGTAATAACATACGGTCAGACAGAACGTCCCGGGGGACCTTTCGTATCATGCCGGGAAAAAATTATTTGCCAAGACCGATCCTCTTCATCATCTCGGCATAGGCCTCTTCAACACCGCCAAGGTCACGTCTGAAACGGTCCTTGTCCAGCTTCTCGTGGGTCTTGATATCCCAGAAGCGGCAGGTGTCGGGAGAGATCTCGTCGGCGAGAACGATAGTGCCGTCGGAGGTCTTGCCGAATTCAAGCTTGAAGTCGATCAGCTCAACGCCGACGGACTCAAAGAATTCTACCATATATTTGTTGATCTCAAGAGCCATCTGGCTGATGATCTCAACATCCTTTGTTGTGGCTGCGCCGATAGCAACTGCGTGGTAAGCATTGATGAGGGGATCGCCCAGCTCGTCATCCTTGTATGAAAATTCAAGAACGGTGCATTTGAGCTGTGTGCCTTCTTCAAGACCAAGACGCTTTGCCATTGAACCGGCTGCCTTGTTTCTGATTATTACCTCAAGAGGAACTATCTTTACCTTCTTTACGATAGTTTCACGGTCGCTCATTTCCTTTACGAAGTGGGTCTTGATACCCTTTTCTTCAAGGAGCTTGAACATGAAGTTAGACATTCTGTTGTTAACAACGCCCTTGCCTGTGATGGTACCCTTTTTGAGGCCGTTGAACGCGGTCGCGTCATCCTTGTACTCCACCATGACATAATCGGGGTCGGTCATTGCATATACTTTCTTTGCCTTTCCTTCGTACAGAAGCTCTGCCTTTTCCATTTTAAAATCTCCTCTCGAATGTTAAACATTACATTGCCTTGTGTGTTCTGCCGCCGGACCCGCATGAAAGCTGTCCTGATATCATCAGTAAGTGAGTATCGGGACCGATCCTTCCTGCGCCGTCTCTGCCCTGCCTTGTGCCGGCAGGACCAAAGTGTTCCCGGCATTAAAAAACACTTTTTATTATACATCTATCGTTGTTTTTTAGCAAGGGAGTAAAGGTTTTAATTGTATTTTTTGACATTTAGGCTATTATTTCTGCATATTATCATTGATTTTTCTGCTTTTTTAACAAAGGCTTGAACAAGCCGGAAAAAGTATTCCGCAATTTGTATCAATAAAATTCCTGCAGACGTTTACAATTATTATAATTATACAATCCATGAAAGATACGTCATTTCCCTATACCTGCATAAACAGCGGGAGCGAATCACCCTTCAGGGCCGATTTTGCAGTTTTTGTTCCTCAATCCTGCAAAAAATTAAAATTTCTACTTGATTATGGCGAAACTGTGTGCTAAAATGTTTTTGTGTGCGGAAATCCTGTATTTTCGCAAGGGCGCTGTCAGAAGACGGCGCAGACAAACAATACATTTATATTTAAGGAGTGGCAACAATGTCCTATGTTAGCGAGCAGCTTGAAAAGCTGGCAGCAAAAAATTCAAATCAGCCTGAGTTCCTTCAGACCGCAACCGAGGTCCTCACCTCTCTGGAGCCTGTTTTTGAGGCTAACCCCCAGTATGAAAAGTATTCTCTGATCGAGAGGATCACCGAGCCCGAGAGACAGATCATCTTCAGAGTACCGTGGGTTGACGACAACGGCAAGGTACAGGTAAACCGCGGCTTCCGTGTACAGTTCAACAGCGCACTTGGCCCCTACAAGGGCGGCCTTCGTTTTGCTCCCAACGTAAACATCTCCGTTATCAAGTTCCTTGGCTTTGAGCAGATCTTCAAGAACTCTCTTACCGGTCTCCCCATCGGCGGCGGCAAGGGCGGTTCCGACTTTGATCCCAACGGCAAGAGCGACATGGAGATCATGAGATTCTGCCAGTCCTTTATTACAGAGCTTTACAGACACATCGGACCCGACACCGACGTTCCCGCAGGCGACATCGGCGTAGGCGGCAGAGAGATCGGCTACATGATGGGTCAGTACAAGAGAATCAGAGACGCTTATGACGGCACACTCACCGGCAAGGGCGTTGGCTACGGCGGTCTGCTGGGCAGAGCCGAGGCTACCGGCTACGGTATCGTATTCTATGCAAGAGAGATGCTCAAGCACTTCGGCGAGAGCCTCGAGGGCAAGAAGGTCGTTATCTCCGGCTTCGGCAACGTTGCATGGGGTACCGCTCTTAAGCTCACAGAGCTGGGCGCAAAGGTCATCACCATCTCCGGTCCTGACGGCTACATCCTTGATGAAGACGGCGTAAGCGGCGAGAAGATCGACTATCTCCTCGAGCTCAGAGCAAGCGGCAAGAACATCTGCGCTCCCTATGCAGACAAGTTCCCGGGCGCTAAGTTCTTTGCAGGCGAGAAGCCCTGGGGCGTTAAGGCTGACCTCTACATCCCCTGCGCTACTCAGAACGAGATCTATCTTGAGGATGCTCAGAAGATGGTTGCTAACGGCTGCAAGTTCCTGTGTGAAGGCGCTAACATGCCCACCAGAAACGAAGCTATCGAGTATCTGATGGAGAACGGCGTTGTTGTAGGTCCTTCCAAGGCTGCAAATGCCGGCGGCGTTGCCTGCTCCTGCATCGAGATGAGCCAGAACGCAGGTCACACTGTATTCTCAGCTGACGAGGTTTATGCAAGACTCGAGAACATCATGGTCAACATCTTCAAGCAGAGCATTGCTGCCTGCCAGAAGTACAACCTTGGCAACAACCTGGTTGCAGGCGCTAACATCGCCGGCTTCGAGAAGGTTGCAGAGGCTATGATGGCTCAGGGTATCGTCTGATAATATCCTATGATATATCCGGTTTTCCGCTGCGGCGGAAGGTCGTAAGCTATCAAAAAACAGGCACGGTTCCTTATGGTTCCGTGTCTGTAATTTTTTTATGGATATATTAACATTTATTTCACAGGATTCCACACAGATTCCAAATTGATTCCTTTTTTGTTCCTAACAGGCGGGTTATAATACAGACAATCCGAAAACAAAACCACACCGAAGGCAAAACCTACGGAACAATATAAGGAGGTAACTACTATGAAAAAGACAACAGCTATTCTTATGGCAGCATTTCTTCTCGTATCAATGACAGCCTGCAGCACATCAGGCACTCAGGAAAGCGACACCGAAAACTCCGTATCCGTTTCCGCAGAGAGCAGCACCGTGGCAGGCTCCGACAGCGCAGACAATTCCGAGGAAACAGCGAATGGCAGCGAAAACGACACCGGAAAACAAAACAAAAACGACCGGACCGAAGACAAGAGCAGCTCCGACTCCGATTCCTCCCAGAACTCCACAAGCAACGGCTTCAAGGCTCAGGACGGTTCCTCACAGAATTCCAACAGCAATGGGTTCACTCCTGACGGCAGCTCCGACAGCGGCCGCACCAAAAGGGACAGAATGAACGGTCAGATGCCCGGTCAGAACGGTGACGGCACACAGATGCCCCAGATGCCCGACCAGAACGGCGACAGCGCACAGATGCCCCAGATGCCCGGTCAGAACGGCGGTAACGGTCAGATGCCCGGTCAGCAGAATTCTGTCGTATCTACGGCTGATGACGCAGGTGAGCTTGACACCACCAACCTGTTCACCGAGCGCGACCTCACCCAGACAGCAGACCTGACAGGCGCAAAGACAATTACCGCCGCTGATAACAAGACCGAGACAATAACGACCGAGGGCGTATATGTTATCAAGGGCAGTGCAAAGAACTTTACCGTAAAGGTAGAAGCCGACAGCAGCGCAAAGGTACAGCTTGTACTTGACGGACTGACAGTGGAAAATGACAGCACCCCCGTGATCTATGTGGTATCCGCAGACAAGTGCTTTGTCACCACCGCCTCCGGCAGCACAAACAGCCTGAGCGTCACCGGCAGCTATACTTCAGACGGCGACACCAACACCGACGCCGTTATATTCAGCAAGGACGACCTTGTACTGAACGGCACCGGCACCCTGAACATCACTTCCTCAGAGGGCAACGGCATCAGCGGCAAGGATGACTTAAAGATCACCGGCGGAACTTATGTTATAGAGTCCGCAAAGGACAGCATCGAAGCAAATGACTCCATCGCAGTGTATGACGGTACTTTTACGATAAGATCATCCAAAGACGGTCTTCACAGCGAAAACAACGATGACGACACCACAGGCTATATCTACATCAAGGACGGCACCTTCAATATTACCGCATCCGGTGACGCCCTGCAGGCCACTACCCTGCTTCTGATCGACGGCGGAACGATCGACGCAAACTCCTCCGAGGGGCTTGAATCGACATACATCAGGATCAGCGGCGGCACGGTAAACATCAACGCATCCGACGACGGTATAAACGCTTCAACAAAGAGCAGTCACTATTCAACTCCCACCGTTGAGTTCACCGGCGGAAACGTCACCGTCACAATGAGCGGAAGCGATGTTGACTGTATCGACTCCAACGGAAACATCATCGTATCCGGAGGCACCATAAATGTCAATTACCCCCAGCAGGGACCCTCCGAGCCCTTTGACTGTGACGGCACGGCCACATACACAGGCGGCACCATCATAATCAACGGCACTCAGGTAGACTCCATTCCCCAGTCAACAATGGGCGGCGGCGGACGCGGCGGCTTCGGCGGCAGAGGCTTCTGATAACCGTTCAGTAAGCGCAGCCTACGGTTAAACAGAATTTTGGCAGGGTCTGAGGGACAGCCCCTGCCGGTCATATGCCTTCCTCCTGTCAGAAAAGCCTGAAAGAATTCTTTCGGGCTTCTTCTGCATACTATAATATGTTTCCATAACTTGATGTCAGTTGCGAATCTGCCGGAATCAAAAAGGCTTCACACTCCACACACTCAAATAATTCCACATTTACAACTCCACACTCCTCGCTCCACACTCCACACTCCTCACTCCACACTCCTCACTCCACACTCAAATAGCTCCTCACTCCTGAGTCTGTATACTTTTTCTGTGTTTTATGTTTCGTAAGGAAAGAATTTATGGTATAATAAGATATATAGAGTCGGATATGAAACCTCATTACGTTTTATGGCGCTGGTGCTTTATGTTTGCCGCGCCATAAGCATCGGACCCGGACGATATCCGAATCACTGTTCACTGATCACTAATCAATATTCGCTATTCTCTGAGCGAGCGAAGCGAAGGTTTCCGGAGGTGTTAAAAAGGCAAGGATACTTATATGCGATGACGAAAACGACATTGCTCAGCTTATTGCGCGTTATGCCCAGCGGGAAGGGTATGATACCCTTGTGGTGAACGACGGACGTGACGCCGTTGAGGTCTGTGAAAAAGAGGACTTTGACCTTATAATCATGGACGTTATGATGCCGGATACGGACGGCTTTACCGCCTGCAAGCAGATACACAAGACAAAGGATATCCCTGTGCTGATGCTGTCGGCAAGGGGTACGGAATATGACAAGCTGTTCGGATTTGAGGTGGGCGTGGACGACTATGTGACAAAGCCCTTTTCCCCCAAGGAGCTGATGGCAAGAGTCAAGGTCATTATCCGGCGTCATCAGAGCACATCTCCCGCAGCGGAAAGTCAGCGGACACTTAAGTCCGGAGGTATTGAGATAGACATTCCCGGTCACAACGTCTATGTTGACGGAGAAAAGACCGACCTTACCGCAAAGGAGTACGGCATACTGCTCTACCTTATGGAAAACATGGGGATCGTGCTTTCCCGTGACCAGATACTCAACAAGGTCTGGGGTTATGATTATTTCGGTGACGACAGAACGGTGGACTGGCAGATGAAGCTGCTCCGGGGCAAGCTGGGTCCGTATCGTGACTGTATTCGCACCATAAGAGGGGCGGGATATAAGTTTGAAAGCCTTTCATAGATCCTTCCGGTTCAGGCTGTGGCTGTATTTTGTGATATTCACGGCTCTGATCTTTACCGTGCTGTGGCTTTTGCAGACGGTCTTTCTCCAGAATTTCTATGACGCCATGCTCATAAGCAATACGAAGGACGCAGCTCAGAGCATCATACAGAACGGTACGGATGACGACATCAACGACCTGATAGACGAGCTGACCCGCAGCAATTCGATCCTGGTCTATATCACCGACACGGAGGGAAACATCTATTATTCCTCAGATGAATTCAGGCTGCAGCGCGGCAATGACCGGATCGGCAAAAAGAAGCAGATGGGACGAAACGGATGGACAAACGAAAGCTCGGATGAGCTTCCCTCATCCGCCGGCGGAAACGGTATCGGTAAAAGCGAGTCGGATCAGGGAAAAGCCAATGTATTTCCGGATGAGGAATACCGCCGTCTGCCCGAAATGTACAGCGACTTTCTCACACAGCTCGGCAGCAGTGAAAACGAAGCGGTAGAGCTTAGAGAGGACGGAATGTATGTCTACGGGGCATACTTTGAATATCTCGGTCACGAGGGCGAAAAGACCGTGCTGTATATCAGCACCACCATCGAGACGGTAGGCCCCTCCGTGTCCATCATCAGGATGCAGCTTATCTGGGTCACGGTGCTGTCACTGCTGACGGGGTTTGTGCTTTCCTGGTTCATTGCAAAGAAATTTTCAAAGCCTGTTGACCGGCTTTCGGCAAAGGCCCGCAGACTGGGTGAAAAGGATTATTCACAGGACTTCCGGAAGGGCTTCTGTTCCGAGCTCGATGAGCTGAGCGACACCCTGGACTCCACCAACGACAAGCTGAACCGCTCACGGGAATTCCAGATGGAGCTGCTGGCAAACGTATCCCACGACCTGAGAACGCCCCTGACAATGATAAAGGGCTACGCCGAAATGGTGCGGGACATCTCCTGGTCTGACGAGGAGCAGTGCGCTTCCGACCTTGCGGTAATAGTCAAGGAAACGGACCGTCTTACCGCCCTTGTAAACGAGATACTTGTATATTCCGAGCTGCAGACGGAGGACGACCCAGGAGACGTTGAACCCGTTGATCTCAGCGCCCTGCTGGAGCGTGTTGCGGACAGCTTTGAGACTCTGTATAAGCCCGAAGGAATAGTTGTGGAGCGTGACATACAAAAAGGTGTTATCGTAAACGGCAATGTAGGCCGTCTTGAACGCGCCTTCTATAACTTAGCGGACAACGCCTTCCGTCACACGGGAACCGACAAAACCATAAAGCTCTCCCTGACCATAAAGAACGGCAGGGCGTCCGCATCGGTCTCCGATCACGGACAGGGCATCGACCCCAAGGAACTGCCCCATATCTGGGACCGCTACTACACCTCGCGTCAGCGGGGCGGAAAGGGTGTTTCGGGTCTGGGACTTGCAATAGTCCGTCAGATAGTCACCCTTCACAAAGGGACCTGCAGGGCTGAATCCGAGCCGGGCAATGGCAGTGTGTTCACTGTAGAACTGCCGATCCTCTGCTGAGACTGTTTTCCGATCAAAAGCTGACACTTTCAATCGGAAAAGGCGCCGCCCGAGGATGCGCCCATCTGTGCATAAGCACAGATGACGTCTCATGCAAACTCCGACGCGCTGACGCGCTATTAAAAGCAGACTATGTCTGCTTTTAATAGGAGTTTAGTATGATCTCACAGAAAAAACTGCCCGTACCCGCCGGAACAAAGGGATGTATGATACCAAAACAAAAGCACACTCAAGGATCATTTCTGATCCCGGGTGTGCTTCTTTAATGTTCATCGGGAGTTATATGAATAATATTCATGCACAAGGCTGCGGTAACCGAGAGCTTTCATGTCGCTGTACCGGCAGTTGAAGCGGGACTTTGTGCGTCTTCCCGTAACAAGAGTGCGTATGCAGTCCTGAGCATAAAGGTCGATCATGTGGAGGCTTTCGGTGGTGTTTATCACCGAGAAGAACCACCCGCTCCATGTCAGGTCGTTGTCCTGTGGGTCGTCAAGCAGCTTGCGGTTGAATATGCGTATGAATGCGGTGGCCGCCTTTTCGCCCTCCACGCCGTTCCTGTCCGCCCAGCGCAGGAGCGCTCTTGTTTTGCGCCTCATCTTTGCCTTCAGCTTTTTCACCGTCACCGGGGAGATATCTATTATGCTTTCCCGGCAGGAAAACCCCAGAAACGTCCAGCCCTCCTGAGGCGTTCCGAAACATTCCTTCCGCGGATTCATGGAAAGACCCCGCTTTGCAAGGAACGAGCGTATTATCTCTGCGTATTCCCTGACCTGTTCCGGGCTTTGTCCGAATACGATAATATCGTCGGAGTAACGGGCGTAGGGTATTCCCTCTTTTGCAAAAATACCGTCAAGTCCCGTCAGGAACAGATTTGCATAAAATGCCGACAGCGGCGTACCCGCCATTATTCCCTTTTGCTCAGTTATCACTCTCCCCCGCTCCGACACTCTCTCCTCTTTCAGCAGGGAACACAAGAATTCGCACAGCCGCGGGTCGTCATCAAGGGTATTCTCTATCATGGGTATTAGCCGATCTACAGGAATGGAATTGAAATAGTCGCTTATGTCGGCTTTGTAGTAGTACATGGTCTTTATTTCCGGAGAGCGTACAAAATTCCTTACGGCGTCCTTTGCGGTACAGCCGGGTCTGAATGAAAACAGTCCCTCGGAAAAAAGCCCGTCGTATTTTCTCAGCATAAGATGTGTGAGCAGCTTGAGGACCGTTGTTTCCCTTTTGGGATAGCAATATACCACACGCTTTTTTTTGACGCCTGTCTTGTTTATGACACGGCGCTCCGGCAGCGGAAATGGTTCTCCCCTCTCTATCGCCTGACAGACAGGAAGGTATTCCCTGTTTTCGATAAAGCTCTCAAGCTCCCGTAAAAAAGTCTTGCTTCCCACAAGGGACGCCTTGTACTGATAAAACTTTTTCCAGCTTTTTTCCTGGGAAAGCAGATACAGCATGGACATTTGCAGCACCTCCCGTGTCGGACACATCCTGAACGTCCGTCAGAATAAAAGGGCATAAAAAAACAGAAAGAGAAATCATTAAATCCAAGAAATTTCTTGGATGTACCGGATCGTACACACATCGGCTGCCTGCGAAGCTCGTTATGACGTGTGCCTTATCTGTCACAGGCGCAAAGCGTTCTCTTTCTGTTCTTTTCGGTTTATAGACCGGCGTCATCTGCCGGTCAGATACACCTGCTCATCAGAATGCAAGGGCATTGCGGGTGCGGGTGATGACATATTCTCTGGTGTTCCACCAGCCCTCATGGTCGATGTAATAGCGAAGGTAGGGAATGTTCTTGGCCTGGCAGTCGCTTCTTGTCTTCTTGGCGCAGCTCTTCTCTGAGAAAAGCTCCACCACAAGTGCGACTCTGCCGTTCTTTACGAATGTATAGAGGGGCTTGCCGGTATATTCGGCGCGGCCGATCCTCACGTCATAGTCGGTGAAGTTGGTCTGGAATATGCCGGTAAAGTACATCTCATAGGGCATACCGGAATTGTACTGGTTGGGTTCGCTGGGCATGTTGGGACCCCATGAGAAACCCGAAGGCTCATCCGGTTCCGGCGCGGGAGCCGAGGGTGCTGCCGCAGGAGCGGCGGGACGGGGAGCATTGCTGACGCCCTGGTTCTGTGCGTTCTTATAAGCGTCACGCTGTGCCTTATGTATTGCGTCAACGGCGGCATCCTCTGCCACCTGACCAGCTACGTTTTTTATAAGTCTTGAAAAAAAGCCCATAGTATTATCTCCTTTCGCCGGCAATACGCCGGTACAGATCTCACACCGACAAGCCGCCGGTTCATGTTTTGCGCCGGCAAACGCAGTAAAACAAGTGCCCTTTGGGTACTGCCGGTGCCCGGTTCGCGTTCACATTCAACCGTATCCGGCAGTTATTGCCCCGATCACTGCTTTGTCCGGGTCGGTTCAGGTCGGATATAACAGACACCTCCGGAACAAAGGCAAGGTACGGAACACGGAAGGCACAGCGAACCGGAAGGCCTGCAATGCCGATGCAGACTTAGACTGCGGTTACGGTATTACAGGAACAATTATATCATGTCGGGGCGGTAAAATCAATTGTTTTATTGACTGTCATCAAAAATTTATGTAAAAATTGCCAGTCGCTGAGAGAAAAAACGGTGAAACAACCGCCTGCGCTGACCTTCGGGAGCGTCAGATCGCCCCCTGTAAAACAAGTACTCTGCGCCTTGAAATGTACGAAACAAAAAGCTATACTGTTGATATGAGCAATAAGTATCGGAGGACACGACCATGATGGAAGAAAAATGCAGAGAACTTTTTGTAAATACATTCGGCACGGAACCGGAAGCCGTTTTCTTTGCCCCCGGCAGGGTGAACCTTATAGGCGAGCATATCGACTACAGCGGCGGTCTTGTGCTGCCGCTGGCTCTTGACCTTGGTATATACTGCGCTGCCCGCAGACGAAGGGATAAATCTTTCCGCTTTTTTTCGGCGGATGCGGGAGATCCGGAAATAACCGGACGTGATATATACGCCGGTGCGGAACACAACTGGACGGACTATCCCGCCGCAATGATAAGGGTCATGGAGGAAAACGGCGCCATATTTGAGGGCGGCGCCGATATGGCATTCTGCGCTGATCTGCCCCAGGGTGCGGGTCTTTCGTCCTCCGCCGCAATTGAGATCGTCACCGGACGGGCTATGTGCGGACTTTATAATAAGTCCGTAAGCGGTAAAAACCTTGCTCTCTGCGGTCAGCGGGCGGAGAACATATACATAGGCGTAAACTGCGGCATAATGGATCAGTTTGTGTGTTCACTGGGGGCATACGGTCAGGCTCTTCTGATAGACACAAAAACTCTTGAATACAAGCCGGTCCCGCTGAACCTTGACCGGAATGCTGTTGTGATCGTCAACAGCGGGGTCAGACATTCCCTTGCAGGCTCGGAATACGGTCTGAGACGCAGAGAGTGCGAAGAGGCTCTCCGGGATATGAGGCAGGACGGCAAGCCTGAGTATCTCTGTTCCCTGTCTCCCGAAGAATTTGAAGCCCGCCGGAGTATGATACACAACGGGGTCTGCGCAAAACGCGCCGGACACGCCGTATATGAGAACCGCCGTGTAAAAGAAGCGGCAGCGGCTCTGAGTCAGGGTGACCCCAGGACCTGCGGAAGGCTGATGAACGAATCCCACCGTTCCCTTAAGGAGCTGTATGAGGTGAGCTGTCCGGAGCTTGATCTTCTTGCGGAAACTATGCAGGGACTTCCGGGAGTGTACGGTTCACGGATGACCGGAGGCGGTTTCGGAGGGTGTACCGTCACACTGGTTCAGCACAGCAAGGCACTTTCCGCCGCAGAAGCCGCTGCGGACAGATTTGAAAGCGTATTCGGCCGCCGTCCCGGGTACAGGATAATATGCGCTCCCTTCGGTCGCTAACTGAAAACTGAAGACTTAAGACTTAAAAAATAATAATATTTAAGAAATTAAACTTTATTGAGTATAGGCGGAAACGCTCCCTTTGCCCGCTCAATGAACAGTGAACAATGTTTCACGAGTTACTGAATACGGGGTGCTTTGCCTGAGCTTTTCCGGTGTATGGATATGCTGGAACGGAGTTGACCACCTGCGGGAGAAAAGATCATATACGATAGTAATTCCGACGTCAGGTATCACCCACGGGCTTCGGAAAATGCAATAAGGATCACGCATGTTATTCTGCGTTCCAAAAAACAAAAGCAGACGCAGCCCATCGGGTCACGTCTGCTTTTTTGTATTATTTCAGAAGCTCATCGGCCCACTTTTTGATGTCCGCTCCCTTTGCGTTGACTTCAAGACGCTTGCCCTTGAGCCATTTTCCGGCTTTGGCCTGCTTTTCAAGAGGCTTGGCGCTTTCACCTATATCGGTGCTGGAGGATGTACAGAAGGGAATCACGGTCTTGCCCTCAAAGTTATGAGCCTCAACAAAGGTGCTCACGATACGGGGAGCCTCTCCGAACCATATGGGATAACCGATAAACACCGTGTCATACTGATCGAAATAATCTATGGTCTCAAACAGCTCCGGACGGCAGTCCGGGTCGTCCATCTCAACACGGCATCGGGCGTTGGGATCGTTGGTATTGAGGTCGGCCATCTGATAGGGAGTTTTGGGAACGATCTTGTAAATATCGGCGTTAAGGGCCTGTGAAAGAGTCTTTGCGACCTTTTCGGTCTTATGTGACGCCGAGAAATAAACTACCAGCTTACTGCTCTTTGGCGGATCCTGCTTCTGAGGAGTGGGATCCGGAACAGGTATAGGAGTTTTCTCTTCGTCAATGTCCCTCTTTTTTGTCTTTGAGGTCTGGGATTTGTCCGAAGATGCTTTTGACGATGTCGTTGAAGAATCCTTTGAATCGGACTTTGAGGAGCCGTCCGAACCGTCCTTTTCGGTGGATTCGCTGACGCTGCTCTTCTGCTCGCCGGAAACGTCCGAATTTCCGGAAGAACCGCCGCAGCCGGTCAGACAGAACACAAGCATAAGCACTGCAGCCAATGCGATCAGTATTTTTGATCTCTTCATTATATCGATCTCCTTTTCTTTCTGAGAGGTCGGGAATCCCCGGAAAACAGAGCACATCCGTGCTTACCGGAACTCATTGCGCAGGGATATGGATCCTGAATGTGACTATATCTGTTCCGCCGGTCTGGCGGACGCTCGCTGCGCTCCCTGGTTTTTGGGGATCCGACAAGACACATTATACTTTCTTTTTCTGTTTATTGCAAGTCTTTTGTATATTTTTCTGCAGGGCGTTTTCAGATCCTGAACAAAGATCTGATCGCCGGCAAGGTCCTACAGCAGCGAGCGGCTCATTCAACAGACATCGGGGAGTTTTAGGGAAGCACTGATCAAATCCGGCGCTCATATCGTGCCGCCGGATTTTTGTCAGATTATAACGAGCGCAGGAAACCTGTCGGCTTTCACGCGAATTTGGTGCAGGATGACGGAAAAGATGCAAGAGAGGGGAGAGCCTCCGCACCTGATTAAGGTTTGGAAACACATCAGCTATCGACGCCGACTTGACTTACCAAAACCAAATCGGAACCGGCAGTACACCAAAGGCACTTGTTTCACTGCGCTTGCCGGTGCTGAGCCGTAAGGCGCAGTTTATTCAATGATTCCTTAGCTCCTGCGGGCGTATAGCACCCGCCGCCTATAGAGATAGTCGGAAATCCCCGACATAATCAGATACAATATATTGGTATACTCATTGATTTTTTTATTTTCTTATAGTAGAATTAAAACATACCCCATTATTATGCAGCGACAATGCCGGCAGCATGTCCGCCGGGCTGCAGGGACTCAAATTTTTAAAAGTGAGGTCGGAAAAATGCAAAGTTATCAGGGTCTGTCCCAGAAGGAGGCCGAAAAACGGCTTCTTGAAAACGGCCCCAACAAACTGCGGGAAGAAAAGCCAAAGACGGTCTTCCGTATGTTTTTGGAGCAGATACTCAACTTCACCAACGCTATCCTTGCGGCGGCAATAATAATCTCCATCATCCTTGGAGATTACGGCGAGGCCGCCATCATGCTGGTCATCGTAATTGCAAATGCGATAATCGGCGTTGTTCAGGAGGGCAAGGCTCAGAAAGCCCTTGATGCCCTGAAGAAAATGTCGGTACTCAAGGCCACGGTCATCCGTGACAGCGAGACAAAAGAGATATCCTCCGAGGAACTGGTTCTTGGTGATATCGTGGTGCTGGAAGCCGGCAAGCAGGTCCCCGCAGACCTGAAGCTCCTTGAGACCGCCCGGCTTATGATAGACGAAAAGGCTCTCACCGGCGAATCCGTAGCCGTTGAAAAGGACAGCAGCTTCGTTGCCGACGAAAAGACAGGCATCGGCGACAGGCTTGACCTTGCATATATGTCCACCATCGTTACATACGGGCGTGGCATCGGTGAGGTCTGCTGTACCGGAATGGACACGCAGATCGGCAAGATCGCCGACATGGTGGGAAAGGAAAAGGACAAGCCCTCTCCCCTGCAGAAGGGCATGGACGGTCTGAGCCGTGTGCTGGGAATCGCAGTTATCGTTATATGCGCCATTGTGTTCCTTATCGGTATGCTGCAGGGACGTGAGCCAATGGAACTGCTGATGACGGCCGTTTCGCTGGCAGTTGCGGCAATACCCGAGGGCATACCCACCATCGTCACCATCGTTCTGGCTCTGGGTATGCAGCGAATGGCCAAGATAAACGCCATAGTCAAGAATATGCCTGCAGTTGAGACCCTGGGCGCCGTCAGCTATGTCTGCTCCGACAAGACCGGCACACTTACACAGAACAGGATGACTGTGGTAAAGGCCTTTGAAAACGGCCGCTACATAGACCTTGACACCCTTGACAGAAACGAACACGACACCCTTATCAAGGGCTTTATGCTCTGTAACGACGCAAGCATAGCCTCAGACGGAACGGAAGTGGGCGACCCCACCGAGACCGCCCTTGTTGCCTTTGCAAAGCGTTACGGCATCGAAAAGTCGGAGACCGAAAAGACCATGATCCGAATAAACGAAAAGGCCTTTGACTCCGACCGCAAGCTGATGACCACGGTCCACACCACCCCGGACAAAAAGATCATCTCCTTTACAAAGGGCTCTACCGACGAGCTTCTGACCCGCTGCACCCACATCATGGACAACGGCAGGGTCAGGGAGATAACTCCCGGCGACAGGGCGCTCATCTTCAAGACCATGAGCGAGATGTCCAACGACGCCCTGAGAGTGCTTTCCCTTGCCATCCGCAATGACAACAAGGAAGCCATTGAACAGGATCTTACATATATCGGCATGATAGGCATGATCGACCCCGAAAGACCCGAGGTCGTGGAATCCATAAAGACCTTCAAGCGGGCCGGCATAAAGACAGTCATGATAACCGGCGACCACAAGGACACTGCCCTTGCAATTGCAAAGAAGCTGGGTATTGCCGAGTCTCCCGAAGAGTGCATCATGGGACACGAGCTGGACGAGCTGTCCGAAGAGGAGCTCAAGGAAAAAGTACCCTCCCTTTCCATATTCGCCCGTGTTTCTCCCGAACATAAAGTAAAGATCGTAAAGGCCATACAGGCAAACGGCAATGTTTCCAGCATGACCGGCGACGGCGTAAACGATGCTCCCTCCCTCAAGGCCGCTGATGTAGGCGTTGCAATGGGTATCACCGGGACCGACGTTGCCAAGGGCGCTGCGGACATCGTGCTTCAGGACGACAAGTTCACCACCATTGAAAAGGCCGTCAAAGAGGGCAGAAACATCTATGAGAACGTTAAGAAATCCATCCTCTTTGCCCTTTCCTCAAACGTCAGTGAAATACTCGTCATGTTTGCGGCCATTGCCGCAGGTCTGGCGGCTCCCCTTTCGGCGGTACACATTCTCTGGATAAACCTTATCACAGACTCTCTGCCCTGCTTTGCTCTGGGCGTTGACCCCAACTCCTCATCCGACGTTATGAACAAGAAGCCCCGCAAAAACGGCGAATCCATCTTTGCCGGCGGCGGCTATGCAAAGGTGGGCATTTACAGCCTTGTGATCGCTCTTGTTACCCTGATCGCATTCTTGTATCTCCCTGTCCGTGAGCTTATCTCCGCAGGACAGATACCCTATCTCGGCAACATCATCGAAGTATTCAAAAACAACGAGACCATCCTCATGCAGTCCCAGACACTGGCGTTCTGCACCCTGGCATTCTCCGAGCTGTTCCACGCCGTCGGCATGAGGGACACGGAAAACTCCATTTTCCGCTTCAACCATTTTGACAACAAGATCATGATACTTTCCCTTGTTTTCGGAATCCTGGCTCAGGTTGCCGTAACTGAGATACCCTTCTTCATGGATATCTTCGGCACCGCCCGCATGGACGGCTTTATGTGGCTGTTTGTTGTACTGATCTCCCTTGCGCCCCTGGTGGTCCACGAGATCTGGTTCCTGCTGAAAAAGCTGACAAAGGGCAAAAAGTCCGCTTCGGCAGCATGATACACCAAATACAGCACTCCACAGACATTTAATAAATCACGGATATGCCGGATACGGCGCTTTATGAAAGCCTGTATCCGGCATTTGTTATTCCGGAACGAAGACATTTATTGTTGTTAGTTTAAAATATTTCCGGGAGAAACAGAAACGCTCCCTGCGGTCGCTCAATGACCGGCGAGCGCAGTGAAACAAGTGCCCTTGGGGTGCCGCCGGTGGTGACTTCGCGGCGACTCGCAGGTTATTTTTCCGGTCAATTGACAATCCCGTTTATATCTTCTATAATCAGTTATAGATTTTTCCCCCTTATAAATCAGGAGGTCCTTATTTATGAAACACACCGGCAGTTTTATCGCCGCCGCTCTGACTCTGTGCCTGCTCACATCCGGATGCGCCCGGGACAGCAGGCAGACAGCGGCCGAAATGCCCCCCGAGTCGGTTTATATAGTTGACGGTACTTCATCGGATGCTTCCGCCTCTTCCTCACTCCCCTCCGGGGACTTATCATCATCTAAAGAGTCTTCACAACAAAACAGATCCTCCGCCGTAAGCAAAGCTTCAAAGGCAGACGTTCCCCCGGCTTCTTCTCCGGAATCCTCTCAGCCGGAGTCATCCCAGCCCGAATCAGAAACGGCGGAATACGAGGATGAATACAGCGAACCGGAATATTCCCAACCGGACACCGCATTCTACGAACGAAAGGTACCATTACGGCTGACTCCTCCCCCCGAGGAATCGTCGGCTCCGGCTTCCGTTCCCGACTCCGACACCCAGAGCTCAGCAGCCGAACCTGAACCGGAGGCTCCCAAACCGAAAAAAGTATCCTCAGAGGCTCAGAAGATGATCGACGGCGTTCTTCGCAGAGGCTCCTATGCTTCTGCCGCAAGTCTTGACGTGGAGGCCATGGAGCAGTATCCGGAGCTTCCCACAGGGTGTGAATCCGTCAGCCTTACAATGCTGCTGAACTACCTTGGCTGCGGGCTGGGTCTTACCGACATCGCCGATGATTACCTTGTCTACGGGGACAGCTATGTTTACTCATATCTCGGCGACCCCCGTGAAGACGACGGCGCCGGAATCTTCCCGCCGGGCATAGTCAGTACCGTTGAAAACTACGCCAATGCCAAAAACAAGAAGCTTGAGGCCGTTGACCTTACAGGACGCACCACAGAAGAGCTTTACCGCCTTATTGAATACGGCTGTCCCATTATGATCTGGGGCACGATATATCTTGAAGAGCCCCGGTTTGACCCGGATCTCGGCGAGATCTATGAAGAATACAACGGCATAGAGTATCCCTTCTTTATCAACGAACACTGCTTCCTGCTGACAGGCTACGACAAGACAAACGGTACTATAACTCTTACCGACCCCATATTCGGGATAATCGACTTTGACATGGATCAGTTTGAGTACATCTACAACGAGACCGGCAAATTTTCGCTGACCGTGATCGACAAATCAAAGCCTCTTGTTTCCGTTGTCACCAAAACCGAGACTTCCTCAAAGCCGCAAAGTTCCACTGCGCAGGCTTCAAAGACGGAAAACTCCGTTGTGCAAACCTCAAAGCCGCAAAGCTCCGCTGCACAGACTTCAAAGACGGATAGTTCCGCTGTACAAACCTCGAAGCCGCAAAGCTCCGCTGTTCAGACCTCAAAGCCGCAAAGCTCTGTTATGCAGACTTCCCGGACATAGTTTTCATCGGCGCAGGTCATAACGGGTATCTTCCGTCGAACGGCTGACGAATTACCATTCGGAGTCATTGATATGGATATTACTGATAATAATACCCTCCCCGATACATTTTGTTCAGTATCGGGAAGGGTATTTTGCTGTGTGGGTGATGGTTCCGGTATTGATGATCTTGGGGTGATCGTCATTGTGTGATTGTCCTGTGGGTTATAGTCTTGTGGGCGATAATTCTGTGTGTAATTGTTCTGTAGGTGATCACACTGTGGGTGATCGTTATTCAGGTGATAGCCCTGCGAGTGATATTTCTGTGTGTAGTCGTCTCGTGGACAAGCGCCCGTAGGTTGGCATACTGCAGGTGGATGTTCCGTGAGTACCTGTGTATATGATCCTGTGGATGGCAGTGTTCCATTTGTTGTCCGTTTTTTTACCGTTTCGACAAATTTTTCCTGATAAATTTTGCTTTACTTTTGCGAACAATTGTGTTATAATACTTTCAGAACAAATTTTCGCATTGATGCATTTTCCCTGTTGTGACCATATCCTTTTAAGAACATCACATACTTTCTGAAAGCCACAGGAGGAAAACGCAGGCAATGCCCGGAAAGGGATGACAACCATGAAACATCTGTCCGAAAAGATATATGTAAAAGTAAACACGGACTTTGACGTCACAGGCTACATGATGCCCCGCACCATAATCTGGACAGACGGCAGGAGCTTTGAAATTGACGAAGTGCGTGATTTCCGCCCGGCCTCGGTTTTTGAAAACGGGCGCAGCGGCGACTGCTACACGGTCATGATACACGGCGAGGAACGGCATCTGTTTTTTGAAAAGACCAGCGATCTTTTTGTTTCAAGGGTGGGCAGATGGTTCGTGGAACGCCCCGCATCCGGCTGAATACGGACAGGACACACGGACACAGCCTGACAGTGTTGTCCGACCCGCCGTCAGCGACTCATTATTTCAATGACGCACGGGCGCGGATTGACAGTGTTGTCCGACCCGCCGTCAGCGACTCATTATTACAAGAACACACGGGCGCGGATTGACAGTGTTGTCAGACACGCAGTCAGTGGCTCGTTATTTCAATGACGCACGGGCACGGCAGTTCTGGTCCTATCGATCAGGCATATAACAGGCATTATTTCCACGAAGCGCGGAACAGCACCGGCGCAAAGGGGTGAACACCATGAAACGGACATACATCGCAATAGATCTGAAAAGCTTTTATGCAAGCGTCGAGTGCGTGGAGCGCCATCTTGACCCCCTGAGCACCAACCTCGTGGTGGCCGACCCCACAAGGACCGAAAAGACCATCTGTCTTGCGGTGTCGCCGTCCCTGAAGGCCTACGGTATCCCCGGACGGGCAAGACTGTTTGAGGTAGTCCAACGTGTAAAGGAAGTCAACGCTCACAGGCTGGACGAGGCCATCCGCAGACATTGTATACAAAAGGACGAAAACGGAAAATACGGCTTTACATCTTCCTCGTTTCATGCGCCGGCACTTGCCGCTGACCCGTCGCTGCGGCTCAATTATATCGTCGCTCCTCCCCGCATGAGGCTGTATGAAGAATACAGCACAAAAATATATTCCATATATCTGAAATACATTGCTCCGGAGGATATACACGTTTATTCCATTGACGAGGTATTCATGGATGTCACAAGGTACCTTGAGACCTACCGCATGACGGCTCATGAGCTGGCAATGGCAATGATACGGGAGGTGCTGTACACCACCGGCATCACCGCTACCGCAGGGATAGGAACAAATCTCTACCTTTCAAAGATAGCCATGGACATCGTTGCAAAGCACTGCCCCGCCGACAAGGACGGAGTGAGGGTGGCAGAGCTGGACGAAATGTCATACCGTGAACTGCTGTGGTGCCACCGCCCGCTGACCGACTTCTGGCGCATCGGAAGGGGCTACAGCAAAAGGCTGGAATCCCTGGGCTTGTACACAATGGGCGACATTGCCCGGGCTTCCCTTTCGCCTGCCCAGGAAAATATGCTGTACAAGACCTTCGGTATAAACGCAGAGCTTCTCATCGACCATGCCTGGGGATATGAGCCGGCTCTTATCGAGGATATCAAAGCATACCGTCCGGCTTCAAACTCCCTCTCCTCCGGTCAGGTGCTGAAGGAGCCCTACACCTTTGAAAAGGGAAGGCTGATAGTCAAAGAGATGACCGAGCTGCTGATACATGATCTTGTAAAAAAGGGACTTGTGACCCGGCAGATAGTTCTGACCATAGGATACGACCGTGAAAGTCTGCGGGTATCCGTACCGGGCAGAACAATGGCGGACACCGTGTATGCCGTATCCCTCACCGGAAAGACCTACGGCGGCAGGGTCACCTCCGACCCCTACGGCAGACCCCATCCCCGTCACTCCCACGGAACGGAAAATCTTGAGGTATATACAAATTCCCCCCGCAGGATACTATCCGGCATGACGGCCCTGTACGATCGTATCACGGACCCGGACCTGCTGATACGCCGTATAAACATCGCCGCCTGCGCCCTGATAAGAGAAGAGGACATCCCGCCGGAACAGCCGGAGCAGCTTGACTTTTTCACCGACTACGAGGAGCGGGACCGGCAGCGTCAGCAGGAGGAGCAGCTTGACCGGAAAGAAAAAAACATCCTGATAGCAATGCTCAGGATGCAGGAGCGTTACGGAAAAAACGCCGTGCTCAGGGGTATGAATCTTGTAGAAGGCGGCACGACCATCGAACGCAACGGACAGGTGGGAGGCCACAAGGCGGAATGAACGGTCCGGACACATACAAAGCATGGTCACATCATCGGACAATCCGGACAGCAGGAAATCACAATGCGGAATGAACGATCCGGACACAAAAAAGCATGGTCACATCATCGGATACACCGGACAGTCAGGAGGTCACAAGGCACAATGAACGGAACGGAATCACGAAAAAAATACGGCGACATCATCGACCTGCCCTACTTTCCAAATCCCCGGCGAAGGCATATATCCCGTATAGACAGGGCGGCGCAGTTTGCGCCCTTTGCGGCGCTGACGGGATATGACGATATGGTGCGTGAGGAGGGACGGCTGACGGAACAGGCGGCGGATCTTTCGGAATACGAGATAGAACAGCTTGACCGCATACTCAGACAGCTTGACGAGCAGCTTCGCGCCGGCACCGTACCCACCGTTACGGTAACGTATTTTCAGCCGGACGAAAAAAAGAGCGGCGGGTCATACCGGACACTGAAAGCTCCGGTCAAGGGTATCGACCCTGTCACCGGTCAGCTGTTTCTTTACGGCTCGGAAAACATCGAAGACAAGCGCATACCGCAGATAGAGATACCCTTGGGGCACATAATTATGATCGAAAAAAGCGATACTCCTGTATGAGATCACACGGGAGTACCGCTTTTTTTACAGAACCAGACATACACGGACATTGAAAACACATCTGGAAAAGCAAAACAGACTTCCCCGATCGGAAGCCTGTTTCGTTGTACAGGAGGAAAATCTCCGCAAAAAATCAGAACTTCATATCATACCAGAGCAGGAAGGCGTATACGGAATAGATGCGGCTCCAGAGGAACTCCTCGCCGCCAAGGTAGCTGTCCCACATATTTTTCAGCACATCCTGACTGAAGAACTTCTGTGAGCTTTCGCCGAAGAGCTTTTCGGCAATGGGACGGTTGTATTTCTCGTCCGCAAGCCACTTGCGGATGGGAACAGCAAAGCCCACCTTCTTGCGGAAGGCTACCTCCTCCGGCAGCTTTGATGCGGCGGCCTTGCGGAAAACGTATTTGTTCTGGTCATTTCTGAATTTGTATTCGGCGGGTATCCTGCGGGCAACGTTAAAGAGCCTCAGGTCGCTGAAAGGTGTGTGCAGCTCGACGCCGCAGGCGGTGCTGGTACGGTCTGTGTTAAGGTAGATATCCCCCTCCAGCCAGAGTGAAATATCAATAGTGAGCTTCTTTGACAGCTCATCCTGACCCTCAACCTGCTTCCAGAGAGCTTCTACAGGCTGTACCGCCCTGACGCTTTCGTCATGCTCCAGCATTAGAGACTTTACAAAATCCTCCGACATTATATGGGAACAGGTAAGATATGTCCAGCCTTCTTTAAGGGGATTCCTGTGGGCGTTATAGCCACCGAAAAATTCGTCTATACCCTCGCCGGAGTACACAACCTTTGCTCTTTCGCTGACGGCCTTGCAGCCCAGTGAGAAAGCGACAGCGGAGGCGTCTCCAAGAGGCTGACCCATCTTGTCGATAACGGTGGGTATGCGTTCAAAATACTCCGCAGGACCGATCATCTTGACACCGAAGGGTCTTTTGAGAACCTCTGCCGTATGGCGGGCAAGGGCGGACTCGTCAAAGCCGCTTTCCTCATAGCCTATGGTATTTGCGCGGGCGGCGTCGCCTGCGGCAAAAAGATAGGATGAATCCACACCGCCGGAAAGGAAGGATTCCTTGTAGGGTATTGCGGTATCGCCCCGCTCCTCGGAGAGGATCTCTTCAACCACATCACGGATCTCCTCGGCCCATTCGTCCTCGTCCTTGGTGCGGTCAGGCTCGAACACAGGGCTCCAGTATCTCTTTACGGAGGCAGTCTTGCCGTCCCATTCAACATAGCAGCCGGGCATGAGCTTGAATATACCCTCATAGAAGGTCTCTTCACCGATGGGATAGCCGTAGAAAAGATACTGCTGCAGCATACGGCGGTTAAGCTTCTTTTCAACCCTGGGATTGGAGGCAATCTCGTTTATGTCGCCGGAGCAGATAAACTCCCCGCCGGCAACGGTGTAGAACATCTGCTTCTGTCCCACCTGATCGCGCACACAAAAGAGCTTCTGTTCCTCTTCATCATAAATTGCAAAAGCGAACATTCCGTAGATATGGGACATCATATTCATGCCCCACTTTTCGTATGCCCTTTTGAGAAGCTCGCTTTCCCGTTCCTCACGGCCAAGCTCCTCAGAGACCGAAAGTTCCCTGCAGAGCGCTCTCCAGTTGCGGATATATCCGCTGAAATATCTGATCTTTACATTGTTGACGGTTGTTGTCATTTTGATTCCTTCTTTGCTTTTTTTCTTGATTATACCACCTTTTCTCCCTTACTTCAAGTACCGGCGAGCCGCCGGAGGTGATTTCACGGCGAGCCGCCGGAGGTGATTTCGCGCTGTCGCTCCACTGCGTTTCGCTCTGAACACGAACAGGATACTTTTACTCCCGCGGCAGCCGGCACGTCATATACCTTCTTTCCCCGCCGACGTGCCGCATAGAGCGGCACTTTCCGGCTGTTTTCTTATGAATTTGCAATTATCTGCGCTGTTCAAAGATTAGCGTGCCTGTTTATCCGGAAGTTGAAATAATTGCATAATACTTACAGGTATAAATATTATAAGTTATTCACTGTTATTCATTATTCATTGAGTGACCGCAGGGAGCGTTTCTGTTTCTCCCAGAATAATTATCTAACGTTGCCTGGCGAGCCGCCGGTGGCAGCTTCGCACTCTGCTTCAAAGGCAGCGGTTAATTTCGTACCGCATCTCAGGATTATTTACCGCCAGGAAAAACCGGCAGCTCCTTTTTGGAAGCTGCCGGCGCATTTTATATAATTCTGTTTTTCAATCCTGATCTCTCATTCCGGATCATGGGTATCTGCGGCTTTTCACGGTTATGATCTGCTGTTATAATCCTCGTCGAGGGATTCTCTCCATGCCAGCGACGGAGCCTTTCTGTTCCTGACGCTGCTGACCTGGGCGCTGACCGCTTCATAAAGCACACGGGTACCCTTCTTGTCAGCGTGGTAGTTCACTGCGTTTTCCTGTCTGATACCTATGTTGTCAGCAGTCTGTACGGAGTCGATATTCGCCCCGATGAACACGAACTCCCAGCCATCCTTCTCCTTGCTTTTGATGAGCTTTTTTACATCCTTTGCCGAATATTTGCGGCTGGCGTTTTCCATGCCGTCGGTGGTGATGACAAAAAGAGTGCGGGCGGGAACGTCTTCGCTGCGGATATAGCGGTGTACCATTGAAATGTGCTTTACGGCGTCCCCCACTGCGTCCAGAAGTGCGGTGCAGCCGCTGGTGAAGTAGTCCTTTTTCGTCATGTCTGAGATGTCTTCAAGTGGCACTCTGTCGTGAATGACCTCGCTGTTGTTTGAAAAGAGCACCGTAGATACAAAGCATCTGCCGGTCTCTCCCCTCTGCTTTCTGATGAGGGAGTTAAATCCGCCGATGGTGTCGCTCTCCAGTCCGGACATTGAACCACTCTTATCGAGGATAAATACCAGCTCTGTCATATCGTTTTCGGTCTTTGTGGTTTTGTCGATCCTGTTTTCGTTCTTTTTCATAATGATGACCTCCGTTTGTTCTATATTCGGGATTTGTTTCCCTGTGATTATAGTATAGAATAATGCGGAGGTCTTTTGGTCGCCCGTCAGGCGACAAATTTTTTAATGTGGAATTTGGAAAGTGGAATTATTTGAGTGAGGAGTGAGGAGTTAGGAGTGAGGAGTTTTTAAAGTGGAATGAATTTGAAAAGTGGAATTGTTTTGAGTGCGAGGGGTGAAGAGTGGAATTATTCATAATAAACTTTAGACATACAAAAACGCTGCTTGAGGTCGCTCAATGATCGTCAAGCGCAGTGAAACAAGTGCCCTTGGGGTACTGCCGCACCCTATTTCGCGCTCACATTCAATAGCATACGACAGTTTAATGCCGCGAATACAACTTTGTTCGGGAAGTTTTTGGACAGATAAAACAGGCACGACGAACTATGAAAAACGCAAAATCCGGCTGCCCGAAAAAAGGTAAGACGTGGAATAAAGCAGCCAAAGCAGACCGTTATGTCTGTGATGCGGTCGCAAGGGATAGAGCTGCCTGCGTTGGAACACGTCCTGTGCGGTCACGCGCCAACCGGAAAGAGTACCGTTTAGTGGCACATCGCAGGATGAGTAAGTATATGACGTGTCTGGGCAGATCCGTGACAACTTCACCGCACGACAAATGTTTCGGCTCATAAATATTATTATTTTTTAAGTCTTAAGTTTTCAGTTTTCAGTTAGCGACCGCAGGGAGCGCCTCACGCCCCCAGGAGTTTCTGGTCGAAGGAGAAGAGGGTCTCGTTGATGGTGAAAATGTCGTATATGCCGTTAATAATAAAATATCTGATGATAATATCCGACTTGCTGCTGTTTGAAAGGGCAAAGCCGGCCTTCTGGAGCATATCCGCAGTCTCGTCAAGAGAAAGCTCCAGGGCTATGGCAAAGGCAAGCACGGTGCTTTTGCTGGGCTTGTAGAGCCTGTCGCTGCGTATCTTTGAGAACAGCTTCCGGTCGATGTTGGCTTTTTTGTAGCATTCCGAGTCCTTCATGTTCCTTTCGTCGATCTTCCGCATCAGCATTTCGGAAAAGCTTTCGTCTATGCTACCGAGCATCTGTTCAAGACTCAGGGACCGGCTGACGGATGGGGCGGCAGCGCTCAGATCCTCAAAAACAGCTTCCTCCTCACAGGGGGCGATCATGGACTCTGCGGGGGAGCTTTTTTCCCTGCGGGACATGCGTTTTCCGAAAAAGCCTCCGGACTGTCTGCGGGAGGTTTTTTCGGCCTTCGGGGCAGCGCCCTCTGCCGGACAGGGAGCGCTTGCAGGGAACGGCAAGGACTGGGAATTCAACCGTCTTTCTCCGAAAAGCTCCGGGTCCTTCTGCAGCTCTTCAACATAGTTGTCGTCAACAAAGGAGCGGATGTCCTTATACAGCTCCTCGCTGATAAGAAAGCTCCCCTTGTCAAACACCACAAGAAACACCGTCATGTCTGGAGCTTCTTCGGAAAGGAAACGGCTTATGGTATCCGCGGCAATTCGAACGGCCTCCGCCTTTGGATATCCGTAAACGCCGGCGGAGATCAGCGGAAACGCCACGGTCTCGCAGCCGTGGTCCCTGGCAAGAATGAGAGACTGTTCATAGCATGACGCAAGCAGCTCCGGTTCGCCGTGGGTCCCTCCCCGCCAGATAGGTCCGGGGGTGTGAATGACGTACCTGCAGGGCAGCCGATAGCCCTTTGTGATCTTAGCCTGTCCTGTGGCGCAGCCTCCGAGGGTCCTGCACTCCTTAAGAAGCTCCGGTCCGGCGGCGCGGTGTATCGCACCGTCAACGCCTCCGCCTCCCAGCAATGAGCAGTTGGCAGCGTTTACTATGGCATCGCACCTGACACGGGTGATATCGTCTCTGATTATCTGTAAGGGCATGGCGAATCCTCCTCTTTGGGAATTGTACTGTGATACTATTTTATCACTTCTTCCCCCCTTGAGCAATATATATGTATAATCTCCGGAAATCGACATCTTGATGACTTATAAACCGGACAGTCTTTTTTAATAGAACAAGCCTCATCCGAAAAAGGCAATGCTTCACATCGTAATACACAAAACAGCGTACTATAGTTGACACATGGTTGTACATATATTATAATGGGGTTGTAGGCACAAAACCGGCATAAGGCACTCATACAATATAACACATTATAATAAACGCACAAACACATCCGTACGCTGCCCCGCCATGCCGCAGAAAAAAGGAGGAGCAAAATGAAAACATCAGGAGCACTGAAAAGACTGGGCGCAGCCCTGCTTTCATCGGTCATCGCCTTTTCAGGACTGTCCCTGACGGCCGCTGCTGCCGACCCGACGCCCCACGGCGCAATTGACGTTCTGTATGACTATGCATATATGCACGGTCTGAGCGACAGCGTACCCCTCACGTCCACCATCATCAACAGCGATGTCGTGCAGAAGGTGGCGTCGGGTCTGCTGAATTTTGAAAAGGAAATAAATATTTCAGAGTATCATCTTACAAAGCAGGAGGCTCTTGCTGTCACCATTATTGTCCGTTCGGCATATCCCGAGATCTTCTTTGCCGAGCGCACCGCAGAGGACGGACGAAAGTGCAGTCTGACGGTGTATTCAAAAAAGGACAGCACCACCGGAGTATACTATGCCACCAGGATAGTCGGTAATTTTCTCTATGTAGACGAGAACGGCGACCCCGACAAAGCAAAGCTCTCCGCCGCCGTTCAGCAGTTCTACAGCGGAGCCGACCATTATCTTGATATGCTGTCCGGCGAGCTGAGCGCATGCAAGGATGATTTTTCAAAGGCGCTGCTGCTCCATGACGAGATAGCCCTTGACGCAACATATAACACTACGGATCAGAACAACTGCCGCAACGATATTTTCATGAGGGACAAGAACGGTGTGTGCCGCAATTACACGGAGGTATATGCCTATCTGCTGGCTCAGCTGGGTATCCGCTCCGAGATCATCAAGACCCCTGACGATCAGATGAAACACGAGTGGCTGATGGTGTATCTTGACGGCAGCTATTACCACATCGACCTTACATGGGACGATCCGGACATTCCCTGCAAGGTAAAGCACAAGTATTTTCTCCTCAGCGACAACGGTATCAACAATCTGAGCCACTACGGCTATATGCAGATACACAATGCAAACAACTCAAAATATGACAACGCCCTGATGAAGAAATACGATTCAAAGCTCTGCAAGCTGAGAGCGGACGAACCGGTAGTTTACGGCGTGTGCAACCAGAAGGGCTACCGCAAGCTGTATTCCTACAACTATCAGACAAACACCGAAACTGAGCTGATGTCCTTTGACGAAAAATGGACCATAGAAAGCACCACATACGCATCAAGCTATGTGGGACTTGAAGCATACGGCGACTGGCTGTTCTACAACACAAAGGACGCGGTGTACCGCTACAACCCCTATACCGGACAGAACCACAAGCTGAGAAACATTGTCAACGGCAAGCAGTGCTTTGGTCTCCGTCAGGACAATGGCGTACTCTATGCCCTTACGGACGTTGACACTCCCGAAAACGTACGATGGGCAAAGCTGGGCACCATGTCAGAGCTGGCAACACCTATGGAAGAGATAATCCTCGCTCCCGATGAGGTGACCGCCGAGGTAGGCGACGAGTTCTTTGTTGCCGTCAGCAAGCTGCCATACAATTCCGAATTGTGCACCAATTCCTATAATCATTCAAGGATAGAGCTGGAATCCGTAACCGGCGGATATAACATAAAGGCTCTCGAAAAAGGCGCCACAACTCTTAAGGTCACCTCATCCGGCGGGATCGTAGGGACCTGCGATATCACCATATACAACCCCTCCTCCATAACCCTTGACCGGAAGTCCATCTATGTGGGAGCGGGTGCAGAGTTTGACCTGAAAGCCACAGTACAGTCCGATTATCCCAACGAAAAAGTCACATGGAAAAGCTCGGACAACTCCGTCGCCACAGTGACAGACGGCAAGGTCAGGGCGCTTAAAAACGGCAAGGCCGTCATCACCGCATCCATAGTCAGCGGAAAAAAGGCCTCCTGTACGGTTTTCGTGAACAGCAGCAGCGTGGCTTCCATAACCCTGGACAAGACAAGCACCAGCGTAAATAAAGGAAATACCACTACGCTCACTGCGACCATTGCTCCGGATACGGTGACAAACAAGAAAGTCACCTGGAGCTCATCGGACAAAACCGTGGCTTCGGTAGACCAGAACGGCACTGTCAAGGGTCTCAAAGGCGGAACCGCCGTCATTACCGCAAAGGCCGCAAACGGACTTAAAGCAACCTGCACCGTAAAGGTAGTGGTTCCCGTAACAAAGATCACCCTCGATACCAATTCCGTATCCCTGAAAAAAGGTACCACGCAGACACTTACGGCAACGATCACACCCAGCTACGCAACATACAAGAAGGTGACCTGGTCGACCTCAGACTCTTCTGTAGTCAGTGTCAATCAGAGCGGTCTTATCAAGGGTCTTAAGACAGGCACCGCCGTCATTACCGCCAAGTCCTCAAACGGCAAGACTGCAAAATGCACCGTCACAGTATACGTAGACCCCACAAAGGTCACTCTTAACAAAACCGCCGTCACCCTCAAAAAGGGCGGCACATACACCCTGACCGCAACGGTAAGCCCCAGTTATGCATCAAACAAGACCGTCACCTTCAAGTCGTCGGACGAAAATGTCGCCGCCGTTGACAGCAGCGGCAAGATCACCGCAGTGGGCGGAGGCACCGCGACTATAACGGCTTCCACCTACAACGGCAAGACAGCCACATGCAAGGTGACCGTAAAGGTCTCTGCAACAAAGATCACCCTTGACAAGACCACAGCCACAGTCAATGTCGGGTCATTTGTCAATCTCAACCCCTTCCTTACGCCCTCGGATTCCACCGACAAGCTGACATGGACCTCATCCGATGAGGGCATAGCAACCGTCACCACAGCCGGTCAGGTCAAGGGGATCAAAGTCGGCACCGCCACCATAACGGTGAAAACCACCAGCGGAAAGAGCGCCTCATGCACCGTGTCCGTCGTCAATCCCGTGACCGACCTCATCTTTGACAAGAACGACATGACCCTCAAGGTGGGAGAGTCCGGCACCATCACTGCCACCCTTCTCCCCAGAAATGCCACGGACAAGACCCTCACATGGGCAGTCTACGGTGAAAGCGGGATCGTCAGCATCACCAAAACCTCCTCCGGCGTCACTGTCAAAGGCCTGAAGCCCGGAAAAGTCTCCGTCAGCGCCCGTTCAGCCAGCGGACGTATCACAAACTGCAATGTGACCGTCACGGCGTGACGAAACCGCGGTCACCATCAAGAACAGTCACTCATCGTCTTACATTATTCTGTCAGATATGGCAGAATATGAGAAAATTCCTTTTATATCATGAGATTATTTCCTTGACTTAATGAAAACACTGTGATAAAATATAATTGTGACAGGAGGCTGACGTTTGTACGGAAAACGCGTTCCTTCTTCACCGGTACCGATGATAAGCTGTGGTAGGCTATATCAGTCGGCGCATATATGTTCTTTGTTTGTGGGACATTGCAAAGACCCGCACCGAAGCGATTCAGGCATCGGTGCGGGTCTTTGCTTTTGGGATGATCTGCGGTAAGGTCATCCTCTGTTTTACGGGTCCGGAGAGTTGTGATGTTCCGGGAAAAAACCGGAAACCCGCGGGGGCTTCCGGTTTTTTTGGGTATAATTATAATTCAGTTAACAATCTATCAATCTGAAAAGCTTGTAAATCCAAGGGTTTTTACGGAATATCCGCTGCCTGACAGCAAATTATTCATTTGAGTAAGATTATAATAAAGCTCATCGCTTGCGTTCTGCGATGTAAAAACATTTTTGTACGTTGATTCACACTTCAGATGCAGATCCTTACCCTTATAATATGTTGACGGATTGAAGGTGTCAACATATTTTCCTGAGGCAAAATCATCATCGGTAAAAATCGAGAGATAAACATCAACATCAGCTACCTGAGGATGGTCATAATACAGTGTTATAGAACTGGAAACAAATGAATACCAGGTAGGATCATACAATTTTGCTCCATTATTATATACTGCATCACTCATCTCTGAGCCTCTGTACAACTCAATAGTCCCCTTGTAAGCATCATAGATCATAGCAACAACTGTATCTGCGGTGCCATTATCATAGGCACCAGTGATCGAATCGGTTATCCTATAGTTTCCATCACTGTCGATCTTTCCATGGGACTTGATATAATTCGCCACCTTTGTAAAGTTCTCCTGTGCAGCTGTGGGCTTTACGGTTATCTTGCAGTTGGCCTGCTTGCCGTTGTAGAGGGTAACGGTAACGTATGCTGTGCCGATCTTCATGGCAACAAATTCTCCCTGCCAATTGGTCTTTGTCATCTTGACAACACTGCTGTTGCTTGAAAGGAATGTCCTCTTTGATGCTGCGGCGTTGTCGGGAATAATTGCGCTGAGGGTACCCTTCTGACCCACGGTCATTGTCATTGAGGTCTTGTTGAGCTTGACGCTTGAGGGAGCGGGCTTTACGGTGACCTTGCAGGTGCTTTCCTTGCCGTTGTAAAGACGTACTGTTACATAAGCAACTCCGGGCTTCATGGCTACGAGTTCGCCCTCCCAGTTGGTCTTTGTCATCTTGACAACAGAAGAATTACTGGTGCGGAAGGTGCGGGTTGCGGCTCCGGTGTTTGCGGGAATGGATGAGGTGAGCTTGTAGGTCTCGCCCACGCCAAGGGACAGAACGCCCTTGCTGATGGTGACCTTTGAGGGAGCAGCCTTTACGGTAACTTTGCAGCTTGCTTCCTTACCGTTATAGAGACGTACCGTTACATAAGCGGTACCGGTCTTCATTGCGGTGAAGTTGCCTGTCCAGTCGGTCTTGGTCATCTTTACAACGGATGCGTCACTGGTGCGGAAGGTGCGCCTTGCGGCTCCGGCATTGCTGGGAATAATTGCACTGAGAACGCAGGTCTCTCCAACGCCCAGAGTGATAACGCCCTTGTCGAGGCTTACCTTTGTAGGAGCAGCCTTTACGGTGACCTTACAGGTGCTTTCCTTGCCGTTGTAGGTCTTTACGGTAACATAGGCGGTTCCGGGAGCTACGGCAACCATGTCGCCCTGCCAGTCGGTGCGGGTCATCTTTACGATGCTGCTGTTGCTGGTGCGGTATGTGCGGGTAGCGCAGCCTGCGCCGTCATTCACGGAGGAACCCAGGGTAAAGGTCTCACCCACGCCCAGTGTAACACTGCCCTTTGTCAGGTTGATCTTTGTGGGAGCAGGCTTTACGGTAACGGTACAGGATGCTGTCTTTCCGTTGCTTGTCTTTACGGTGATAACGGCTGTGCCCGTTTTTTTCGGGGTGACCTTGCCGTTTGCGACTGTGGCAACTGATGTGTTGGAGCTTGTCCAGGTGAGACCGCTGTCATTTGCACCATTCGGGCTCAGCTTAGCAGTCAGGGTAAACGGTTCACCGACTCCAAGAGTGGTTGAAGTTTTGTTGAGAGTAACACCCGAGATATTGGATTTTACGGTAATAATGCAGGTTGCAGTTTTGCCGTTGTCGGTCTTTACAGTGATGACCGCCGTACCATCGGAAACAGCTTTTACAAGACCGTTTGTAACCGTTGCGACACCGGTATTGCTGGATGTCCAGGTAAGCTTTGTTGTCGGCTGAGCCTTTGCAGGAAGAACAGTTGCCTTGATAGTGACTTGCTGTCCGACAGACATAGATACATTCGATCCGTTCAGTTTTACGGATTCAGCAGGAGTGGTATTGTAGTATGTATAAGACATTCCCTTGTTCTTTAAAAATCTCTCGGCATAGGAACCGGCTTCAACCTGTATAATCGGATCTCCGGCAATATATTCAAGATATTCAAGCGCTTCATCATGCATATATGTAACTGACGGAGGGATGCGAAGCAGCGAGGTATAGCATATTGCAA
>JBGUWL010000129.1:0-10192 GCA_045221075.1 Acutalibacteraceae bacterium | reverse complement strand
GGGACAGTCCCCGAAGTCCTCTGCAAGTCTCTCGCCTATGCTTTCCTTCACCCTGACAACAAACCTTGCTATCTCCTCTACCTTTGCTTCCGCCTCTTCCTTTGATCTGAGGAAAAAGCTCTTGTCCGTCACGCCAATAGAAAATCCGCAGCCCGAAATACTCATCCGGAAGCTGACCACGTTCACCGAGGGGCTTCTGTCCAGCATGATCTCATACATAAAATTATGCCCGTCGGTAAAGCGAAGCACGTTCAGTCCCGGCAGACCCGTTCTGTCAAAGGAGGGCTCGATGCCGTTCTTTTTGAAGACCCGCTTTATCATCTGTCTTGTACAAAGGTTCAGGATCATGGGTTCGCTCTGTATGGTTTCAGGGTATCCCTTTGGCGACTCCTTTACCATATCCGCAAAGAGCCTTTCGGCTTCTTCGGGATACTTTTCCGAAAGGACGATATTCCTCTCGTATTCCTCCGGTGCAAAGAAGCAGCGTCTGTGGTGGTATTCCGGAAGTCCCAGGTACGGCTCCAGACGGTTCACTATATCATGGGTGTCCCTTGGTTCTCCTTCTGAAGTGGCTTCTATCTTCACCCACAGGGTGTTGCGCTTTGTGCCGTCGTCAAATTCCCGCTTCATCAAAATGCCGCAGGAACCTATTGCATCGGGCAATGGCGGCACCCCCTGCTTCCATACCCTGTTCGTCTCAAGGGCAGCGGGCTTCTGTCCCTCTCCGTACCAGTCTATGCCGTCAAGGATGAGCTTTGAGAAGCCGAAATTATAGGGTCTTGGGATCTTTGAAAAGATCTCATATATTGCGGGAAGCTCCTCCGGGTCGGCGTAGATATTTCCTTCATGCCAGCTTTCGGAAAGGCTTGTAATGATCCTGTTGCCGTATTCCAGGGGATCCCTGTTTTTATCTTCAATGCGGCAGTACTTTTGCAGCGCGGGAAATTTCCTGAACAGCTCGTCCACCTTTCCGCAGTGTAAGAGAAAGCCGGTGTTATGATATTCAAGTCCCAGCTCAGAAAGCATATTGTCGATATATGCCTTTGTTTTGTTGAACTTTACTTTCCCGATTATATTATAACAGTAAAAGTCAAACACCCGCATACCGTCATGCACCTTCTTTTTTCAGTCTCTCCCTTACAAGCATTGTGGCAAAGCCCAGAAGGTTCTGACCCTTCCATGCGGTCATATCGAAACGGGCGTCATCCCTCATGGAAACGCCTGTCCCCCATATCTTATCTTCAAAGGAGCTTTCCGCAAGCATCCTGTCGCCTGTACCGAGAAGCTTCTCTTTAAGCTCCCGGTTCTGACTGTATTTTGCATACAGACCGTTATAGACGATTATCTGACGCACACCGTTCCAGACGGTATTATTGAAATTTCCTACTTCTCTTCCAAGCTCCTTTATCCTTGCCGTATCACGGGTGGACATGATCTTGTTTTTTGTTTCACCGTCGCCGAAGACCTCCGCTTTTTTGTACATCATGTACTGCTCCATGGAGGAGAACTCAACTCCGTCCACCTCAAATTCCGACAGGTGCCAGTTGCTCAGCCATCCGTTTTCTTCATCGGGGTTATGGAAGCATATCATATTATTCATCAGCGATCCTCCTGTGCCTTTGATATTATAACAGTATTCTATCACATCCCACCGCTGATTGTCTATTCCCCAAAAGTGAAAATCAGGGATTTTCGTTATTATTTCATCCGATGAACGCAAAAAAGGAACGCCCGGACCGGACGTTCCCTGTCATGCATTATATCAGTACTGTCTTCCCCAGTATACCATGTGCTTTGCGGGCTTTCCGCAGCAGACGCACACATCGGAAAGATGCTCTTCCACAAAGGGGATGCATCTTGACTTTACGCCGCCTGTCTCGTCCTTGAGCTTATCCTCACAGGCCGAGTCGCCGCACCACATAGCCTTGATGAAGCCGGGCTTTGTTGCGGCAATGTCAAGAAACTCCTCGTGGGTTGTGGCAACAAAGGTCTTCTCCTGAAGGTTTTTGAGCGCAGCCTCATACATACTGTCGTGAACCTCCTGCAGAGCCTTCTTGACCGCCTCTTCCACATTGTCAAGGGATACGAACTGCTTTTCACGGTTGTCACGGCGCACAAGTACGCACTGGTTGTTTTCGATATCCTTGGGGCCTATCTCGATCCTTACGGGAACGCCCAGCATCTCGTACTGGCTGAACTTCCAGCCGGGAGCCTTGTCGCTGTCATCCAGCTTTACACGCAGGTCGGCATCTATAAGACGGTCCCTGATCTCGGCGGACTTTTCAAGCACGCCGGGCTTTTTCTGGGCTATGGGCAGCACCGCAACCTGTATGGGAGCGATCTTCGGGGGCAGAACAAGACCGTCGTCGTCGCCGTGTACCATGATGATGGCGCCGATCATTCTTGTGGATGTTCCCCACGATGTCTGGAAGGGGTACTGCAGTGTGTTGTCACGGCCGGTAAAGGTTATGTCAAAGCTGCGGGCAAAGCCGTCGCCGAAGTAATGGGAGGTACCGCCCTGGAGAGCAACGCCGTTGTGCATCATAGGCTCGATGGTGTATGTCTCAACAGCGCCGGCAAACTTTTCCTTCTCGGTCTTTCTGCCGGTGACTGCGGGGATTGCAAGGGTCTCCTTATAGAAATCCGTATAGACCTGCAGCATTCTCTGAGTCTCTTCTCTTGCTTCCTCCTCGGTCTCGTGCATGGTGTGACCCTCCTGCCAGAGGAATTCGGAGGTCCTCAGGAAGGGACGTGTGGTCTTTTCCCAGCGTACAACGGAGCACCACTGGTTATAGAGCTTGGGCAGGTCACGGTAGGAATTGATGACCTTTGCATAATGCTCACAGAACAGTGTCTCGGAGGTGGGACGAACGCAGAGACGCTCGGTGAGCTTTTCACTGCCGCCCACGGTCACCCACGCACACTCGGGGGCAAAGCCCTCTACATGATCCTTTTCCCTCTGAAGAAGACTTTCGGGGATGAACATAGGCATGTATACGTTTTCGTGACCGGTCTTTTTAAAGCGCCTGTCCATATCCTGCTGCATATTCTCCCATATCGCATAGCCGTAGGGACGTATCACCATACAGCCCTTTACTCCGGAATAATCCGCAAGCTCTGCCTTTTTTACAATGTCGGTGTACCATTTTGCAAAATCCACATCCCTTGATGTGATGGCCTCTACCATTTTCTTCTGCTGCGCCATGTTTTTCAATCCTTTCCGATAATGCCGCCCTGCCCCCGGCGGCAGAACAGCTCCCCCTCTGTGCGGGGGAATAATTTGATACGATAACTATTATATTATCCGGCGTGACATTTTTCAATAGAAAAAAGCAAAAAAATAACGGCTGCCCGAAAAAGCAGCCGGTTTTTGAATCACTTATGGTTCTCGATATACTTTACAAGATCGTCAACAGTCTTGATGTTTTCAACTTCCTCATCGGGGACCTCGACCTCGAACTCGTCATCAATGGACATCAGAAGATCAACAACATCCAGAGAATCGGCACCCAGATCGTCGATCAGAGAAGTCTCGGGAGTGATCTTATCCTCTTCAACATCAAACTGCTCGCTAAGAATAGCCTTTACCTTTTCAAGTACCATTGGTAATTCCTCCTAAAAAATTTGAAATAAAAACCGTGTTTTGCTTTTTGACATTGTAGACAACCCGACGGGAATGTGTTACAATATGAAAGCGTCAGAAAGCATTTCCTCAACACAATTTTCTATACTCAAATAGTATAGGGTAAAGCGGCTTTTGTCAATATATAATTTGTATTTTTATCTATGATTTTATAAATTTTTTTTGATGTATCGGATTTTTGTGCATTTGCATTAAGGAAAGGACGTCGTTATCCATGTCAAAACGAACATTCGCAGTTATCGGACACCCCATCGGCCACACCATGTCTCCCTTCATACACCAACGGCTTTTTTCGCTGGCGGGAACCGAAGGAGACTATACCGTGCTTGACGTGGCGCCGGAGGAGCTGAAAACAAGACTGCCGGAGCTTGACTCCCTTGCAGGCTATAACATCACCATCCCCAACAAGCAGCGCATCATCCCCCTGCTTGACCGCCTCGACAAAAAGGCGGAGCTCTACGGGTCCGTAAACACCGTAAGGAACGGCAGCATCCGTGAGGGCTTTACCACAGACCCCGACGGCTTCCTCAAGGCCATTGCCGCAGCGGACATACCCCTTAAGGGCAGGATCGTCATTGTGGGGTGCGGAGGAGTTGCCCGCACCTTTGCATACGAAGCCGTGCTTGCCGGATGCGGAGTCACCATTGCCGCAAGACCGGAGGACGCAGCAATGCAGCAGGCTCTCAGAGAGGATATTATCTCAAAGCTTGAGGGCGCTTCCGTAAGCTGCTGTTCTATCGAAAATATCCAGGGCGACTGCGATCTGCTCATCAACGCCACTCCCGTGGGAATGTACCCCAAAACCGACGCTTCCCCCGTAACGGACAGGATACTCTCACACTGCGCCTGTGTTTTTGACGCCGTTTACAATCCCCTCCGGACACTGCTTCTGAAAAAAGCAGAGGCCAACGGTTCACGGGTCGCGGGAGGAATGGCAATGCTGGTATGGCAGGCGGCTGTGGCCCATGAGATATGGGACGGCTCGGTCTATAATAATGACGACATCGCCATGCTCATCGAGGACAGCGCAAAAGAACAGACAAAGCGTTTCTGCTGAGGAGGTATTGTCTTGGCAAGGAAGAATATCGTATTGTGCGGATTTATGGGCTGCGGCAAAAGCACCATCGGCAGCCTGCTGGCAAGAAAAATGGGTATGGCCCTTATAGACCTGGATTCGTACATAGAAAAAAAAGAGAATAAGACCGTTTCACAGATATTTGCCGACAGCGGCGAGCCGTACTTCCGGGAGCTTGAACGCAATGCCGCAAAGGAGCTTTCAGAAAAGAAAGGACTCATCATCGCTTCCGGCGGAGGCACTCTGACCTTTGAAGAGAACGTGAAGGTCCTGAAGCAGAACGGCATCATCGTACTCCTTGACGTTCCGGTGGAGGTGGTGGAACTGCGGCTCAGGCACGACACCACCCGTCCCCTGCTGAACCGTCCGGACAAGGCACAGGCCATGCGGGAGCTTTACGAAAAACGTCTGCCCCTGTACAGAGCCGCCGCAGACATCGTTGTTGATGCGGCACAGTCGCCTATGCAGGTTTGTATGCAGATAATGTCAGAGGTGTAAAAAACAGGCACGTTTATCCGGCGGTTTCAATATCCTCAGAAATAATTATGCAATATTTTTCCGGCATCCTGCATTTTTCACTTGACAAATTTCTTTTTCGGATATATTATTATACCATCGTTTACATAAGGAGCGAACAGAATGAAGCATTGCAGCACACGATTTTTTACATACTTTTGCTTTTCATGCTATTTTGTATGGAAAAATCATTTGCGCTGCGCCCATTTTCCAAAGCTCTTTGCCGGCTCAGGCTGTACAGTCTGAAACGGACGATATATACGGAGTATGGAACGGGACCGCAGCGGTCCCGTTTTTTTATTTTCCGGAATCTTTTCAAATAACAGGAGGAACAGAAAATGATCATTGTAATCCGACGCGAAGCCACAAAGGAACAGGTAACACTCTTCAAAGCAGCCCTCGAAGAACGCTATCATGTTAAGGTCAACGAATGGGTGGGCATAGAATCCACAGTACTTGGTCTTATCGGAGACACCACACAGATCGACGAGGACTGGATACACGCCCAGTCCGTTGTTGAAAAAATGCGGCGTGTCCAGGAGCCTTACAAAAAGGCAAACCGCAAGTTCCATCCTGACAACACCGTTATCACCCTCCCCGGCGGACAGAAGATAGGCGACGGCTCCCTGTGCATTATGGCGGGACCCTGTTCTGTGGAAACGGAGGAACAGATAAACTATGTGGCACAGCGGGTAAAGGACGCAGGCGCCACCTTCCTGAGAGGCGGAGCCTTCAAGCCCAGAACATCCCCCTATTCCTTCCAGGGACTGAAATCAGAGGGACTTGACCTGCTGAAAGGAGCGCGGAAGGTCACCGGTCTGCCCATCGTCACGGAGATAATGCGTGTGGCCCATATAGATATGTTCGAGGGTGTCGACATCATTCAGGTGGGCGCCCGCAATATGCAGAACTTCGAGCTTTTAAAGGAGCTTGGCAAGACAAACAAGCCCATACTTCTCAAACGGGGTCTTGCAAACACCATTGAAGAATGGCTCATGAGCGCCGAATACATCATGGCCGGCGGAAACAACAATGTCATCCTTTGCGAGCGGGGCATCCGCACCTTTGAGACCGCAACAAGGAACACCCTTGATCTCTCCGCCGTTCCCGTCATCAAGAAGCTGTCTCACCTGCCTGTCATAGTTGACCCCAGCCATGCCACCGGAAAGTCCTCCCTTGTGGAGCAGATGGCGCTTTCGGCAGTTGCGGCAGGAGCCGACGGACTTATGATAGAGGTACACAACGACCCGGGACACGCTCTTTCCGACGGCGCCCAGTCTCTCACTCCCGACCAGTTCGACCGTGTTGCCTCCCGTGTGTTCGCGCTGAAAAAGGCATACGACGAAATAATGGCGACCGGTAACTGAAGTTTCCCCTGACCGTATCCACGGAGATCAGTCTATAAATGATAACGAAAGGCCGCTGCCCATTTCGATGCTGACAAATTAGTTTTTATACTACTCTCAGGTAAAAAAGTTGACAAAAGTCAAAAGTTTCGCTCAAGCCTTTTCAAAGGCTTGCGGGGTCGAGGGGGCGAGGGTGTCCAGTGGACACCGCTGCGCAGCAGCAGCGCCGACCGAGCCGACAGGCGAGAACCAGAGCCCATCGTGGGAGGTTCGGAGGGGTGCGGGTGTCCGGTGGACACCTCTCAGCCAATGGCTGAGAAGCACTGACCGAGCCGACAGGCGAGACCCAACGCCCTCTGACTTCTTAGGCGCTTGTACTGTCCTTGACAAAGGACAGCCTATTTAATCTACCTGATTTTTATCAAAATTTCATAGGTTCAGGAAAAGGGTTTTCCCCAAAGGGCAAGATCGAATTATCGGGACGGATGGACAATCAATTCATGTTCTGATATAATAGTGGTGCATTTATAACAGAAAGGAATTGAAGAGCATGAAGATAGTTGTTTCGGGACTCGGGATCATCGGCGGTTCCATGGCAAAGGCCCTGAAAAAATACACCGACCACTACATTTACGGCATCAACAGAAGTCCGGAGCCCCTGAGAAAGGCCCTTGAATGCGGAGCTATAGACGAGAGCGCGGACACCTCCGTGCTGTCACAGGCGGATATGCTCATACTGGGAACATATCCGGATGCGGCTGTCAGCTTTGTTGCCGAAAACGCCGCAAGGATAAAAAAAGGCTGCATCGTCATCGACACCTGCGGAATAAAATCAGAGATCTGTCCCAGACTCTCAGAGCTTGCCCGGGAGAACGGCTTTGTTTTTGTGGGCTTTCACCCAATGGCCGGAAAGGAGCAGAACGGCTTTGACGTATCGGAGGCCGACCTGTTTCTTGGGGCAAGTGCCATACTCATACCCGGCGGCGCTCCGCAGGATGCGGTGGATACCGTGGAGGCCCTGACACGGAAGCTGGGCTTCGGTCAGGTGGTGTTCACCACCCCCGAGGAGCACGACAGGATGATCGCATTCACCTCACAGCTCCCCCATGTTCTGGCCTGCGCCTATGTGTTCAGCCCTCAGTGTCCCAACCACAACGGCTTTTCTGCAGGCAGCTACAGGGATGTTTCAAGAGTTGCAAATATCAACGCAAAGCTCTGGACGGAGCTGTTTATCGAAAACAGACAGCCCCTTGTGGACGAGATACAGACACTGATAGACAACCTTACCCTGATACAGAAGGGCATAAAAAAGGGCGACCGTGAGCAGCTTGCGGAAATCCTGCACCGTGCGAAGATAATCAAGGAGGAGCTTGGAGAATGAAGACCATCCACGTCAATACAGGCAGAAAATACGATATACTTCTGGAACATAACATTCTGGACAAAGCGGGAGAATATATCCGTCCCCTGACAAAGGCACTCAGAGCCGTTGTTGTCAGCGACACCAATGTTGCTCCCCTCTACGCCGGAAGGGTAGAAAGCTCCCTCAGAGACAAGGGATTTGAGACCTCACGTTTTGTATTCCCCGCCGGAGAGGAATACAAGCGCCTTTCGACCATAGAAAAAATGTACGACCACTTCTATAAGCACGACATTACAAGAACGGATATCGTGATAGCCCTTGGCGGCGGCGTCACAGGCGACATGGCAGGCTTTGCGGCGGCAAGCTACCTTCGGGGCATAGACTTTGTACAGATACCCACAAGTCTGCTTTCTCAGGTGGATTCCTCTGTGGGCGGCAAGACCGGAGTTGACCTTTCCTGGGGAAAGAACCTGGTGGGAGCATTCTGGCAGCCCATACTTGTGCTGATAGATCCGGAGACCCTGTCCACCCTGCCGGAGCGGTTCTTCCGTGACGGTATGGGCGAGGTCATCAAATACGGATGCATCAGAAGCTCATCCCTTTTTGATAAGCTGTCCGAAAACAACGCAAAGGACATTATTGACGACATCATTGCCGAATGTGTATCCATAAAGCGTGACGTGGTGGAAAACGACGAGCGGGACACCGGCGAAAGAGCTATCCTGAACTTCGGACATACTCTGGGTCACGCCCTTGAAAAGCTGAACGGCTACAGCGGACTGACTCACGGAGAAGCCGTCGCCGCCGGTTCCATGCTCATAACACAGGCCTCGGAAGCAAAGGGCCTTACCAGACCCGGCACCTGTGAGCGGCTGGAAAAGCTGCTCACGCAGTACTCCCTTCCCACAGACAGCGCCTTCCCTATGAAGGATATCATCGGCGCCACAAGGGGCGACAAAAAAAGCTCCGGCAAAAGTCTGAAGCTGGTAGTACTTAAAGACATAGGTGAATGCTTCATCAAAGAAGTACCCACAGTTGAGCTTGACGGTTTTTTTACGAATTGAATCAAAAGGTCGCCCCAGGGTGACCTTTTTTCTTTGTCAATAAGACTTTCCCCACCCTGTTCACGGGAAAGGGATATATAATATATATCACGATGCAGATACGGCATCACAGAATAAATTTTTTGTATTAAAAATCGAAATGGGAAATAAAAATGATCATTCTTTCAATTTTTGCAAACCTCATCCTTAATTTCTTCCGGAACATGCATGGTCTGGAGTTTGTTTATTACATCGTTGCAGTGATCATCCTGCTGGCCTGGTGTGTATTCTGGGGCACCGTCACATCGGCAGTTGCCTTCAACAAAGGACATCGCAACACAGTGACATGGTTCTTTATCGGATTCTTTTTCGATTTCTTTGCCTTTGCCCTGGTATGCAGTGAGCCTGACCGCAATATCACCAAGCTCATCAACAAGACCATGACTCCTGAGGAAAAGGAAGAACTGAAAACCGTAGTTACTCCTGTACGCACCTTCAAGACCGTGCTTCCCGGCAAAGACTGGAAGTGCTCCTGCGGCAGGACCAATCCCTCCTATGTCACCTCCTGCATCTGCGGAGCCGACAAGGACAGCCCCTCCTCAGATTCCTGGAACAAGGACGAAAAAGCCGACAAATAACCCATAACAGCAATTTATCCGGCACCGGAAAAAATCTTCGGGTGCCGGATATTTTTTTCTGACAGTCACTATAAAGTCACTTTGGGGAGGTATAATGTCATCAGAGAATGACACAATAACGGATCTCATACTGTTTTCACATACGCACAGATGACGACTCATTCAAACTCCGACGCGCTATTAAATGCAGACTATGTCTGCTTTTAATGGGAGTTTTAGTATCAGGAGGAGATAACTATGCTGAACAAGGACTTTGCCGCACAAAATGACATTATAGAAATAGAAGAAGGCTACTGGAAAAAGACCGTGGGTGAGCTGACCGTGCTGATCGAGGACAAGGGCAATTCCCTTGAACTGACGGTTCCCTGCGCCTCCCCCAATGTTGACCATCAGTTCCAGATAGAAACCTATATCAGGGAACGGACAAAAAACATCCTTGAGCTGTCCTTTCTCTTTGATCTGAAGTATATCAGGATACTGATAACTCCCAAGAACGAGAAAGAAGCCTGTATTGCCCTGTCAAAGGCATTCGAGATACTTTCGGATGCAAAAAATACCTTTGACCTGC